>JACETS010000042.1 GCA_013911195.1 Verrucomicrobiales bacterium
GACAAACTCCAATCGGATATGGTGATGAGGATGACAATACTATTCTCGATGACATGAGGGGCTCCGACTTTGAATTTTCGGAGGCCTATACAAGTGTTTATTTTAGAAAAAAATTCATTGTCGAGAGAGGAAATATTCCAGCTAGACTATTATTAAAAAGTTACATTGATGATGGAGCTATCATTTGGATCAATGGTGTTGAAGTAGCTAGATTATACGTTGAAGAAGACACTAAAGGTTTTGATGAAACGGCAAATAATCATGAAGCTATATGGGAATCAATTATCATTGGAAGATCAAATTTTTTGCTAAAGGAGGGAGAAAACATCATTGCCGTTCATGCCTTTAATAGAAATTTATCTAGTTCAGATTTTTCGTTCGACTTGGAACTGATGTCTGCTCCATTCAAAGTCTCATTAATCGAGGCTGCTGATGCTGAGGGGAGATTCTTACCTTTAGAATCTCCAAACTTATCCCCTGATAGAGGATACTCTTTTCAGGGAACTGATAAGTTTAAACAGCAGGTTATTTCCATTAAAACTATTAATGAAAATACCAGTTACGGTAAGTCCGATCATTCTGAAAGTGTGAGTCGACGTTTTTTTAGCACAGATTCAATCACACCCTGGATTGCAGAAGTCGACGTATATGCGGCAAATCAATGGGCGTCTCAAGATTATTTATTAAGCGGAACTCTATTACCTCCTCGAATTGAAGAGAGTATGATTCAAAACCATTCTTGGATATCTTATGGCTACACAGAAAATAATACGCCTTCTGAGGTAGACTCAATCATTGCATTCCATAATGAAGCGATCAGGAGACTAGATTATGCAATCAATCGTGATCAATTCATAGCATGCGTTGGGCTTAATAATGGAAACAACACAACCGTTCCATCCATCCTTGCATCGAGTTATAATGCCATTGTAGTTGGAAACACTAATGGATCTCATAGTAGAGGAGGCACTCCTGCTGCTCCAATCAATAGTTCAGGGATAACGGGACATGATGGACCAGGACGGTTGAAACCTGATATTGTCGCAAACGATAGCTCAACGAGCAGTTGCACCCCTCAAATAAGTTCTGCCATTGCTTTTCTTAGTGGCATCGCTACACATCAAGAAAAACCAACCGCTTGTTTTCCAGAAGCAATGAAAGCTATCATTATGGCAGGGGCAGATAAAAACACACTACCTGACTGGACAAGATCCGCGAACAAACCCATTGATCCCGTTTACGGGGCAGGAAAAATAAATGTGTACAATAGTTATAAAATCATAACTGAAGCACAGAAACTATCCACAAGTGATTATAATCACTATGGATGGGATTTTAATGCCTTAGAAAAAGATAATGAAATATTTTATAACATCTTTCTTAAAGAAGATTCAACGGAAGCTGTTTTTTCATTAAATTGGAACCGCTCGATTATTGATGCACCATGGGTCAACGATAAAGAATACAGAGAATCACTAGCCGATATGTCTATATCAATTTGCCGCCTAGATGGTGAAGATTTAGCTCTTTATGATTTCAGTGATTCAAGAATTGATAACGTTGAACACATTTACTTGAGAGGTTTACCAAAGGGAATGTATCAGCTTAAAGTGACCACCAATGCATTCACCCATTTTGGAATAGCTTGGAGAGCTGAAACAGGCGATTTACCAGAATTAGAAATCAATATGAATCTTCAAGATGTCAGGATTGAATGTAATAATTTAATAAATGGAAAAGAATTTACTCTCCAAAGTTCGTATGATTTTCAGAATTGGACCAAGAAACACAGTTTCACGGCTAAAGAAACTTCACACGAAATTATAGAAAAAATAAACGATCAAAAAAAGAAATCCTATTACAGACTTTTATGGAATCCTGTTAACTAGAGAGCTCTACAATAACTCTAACTGACCTTTTTTTCTGACCACTTTGTCCACTTTGTTCTTTGTTAATATATTTCCTTTGGATGCTCTACCCTTAATGGAAACATCAGCAAAGTTAACTTCAAATTCTTTCACTCTAAGCCTAGGCGCAGGCTTTAAAACAACATTCACTACGGGCGTTTCTTTATCCGATTCATGCGCTGAAAAGAAAAGTACTCTCGTGCCATTATTTCCTTTTGTAAGATCATACATTTTTTCTCTGGTAACCCCTTGCACCGTAAAACGTTTTACTAAGGTGGCACCGTCTCTACCATCTCTATAAATCATACAATAGTATTTAGGCTCATCTTTCTTAAAGATAGCAACATGTGCAGGATTCTTCCCAACATAGGTTTTCTCGGCAACTTTTGAAACCTGCATTGTTCCCTCTCTGCCAAAAACAATTAAATCATCCATTCTTGAGCAACGATCAACCGACACTCCACTACTCTTAAGCCCCCACCCGGCAAAGCCTGTCTTAGAATTCAAATAGATAGTCTCAGTTGCTACCGCCACATTTTTGGCAATCACCTTACTGAAACTAGAAACTTCGGTTTTTCGTTCTCTTCCTTTACCAAATTTCTCTTTTAGCTCTTTGTAATACCTAATCGTGTATCTGGTAATTTGTGAGATATCTCTCTTAACCTCTTTGATCTTGTCCTCAATTCCTTTGATAAGCTCATCTGCCTTAAAGGAATCATACTTTGAAATTCTCTTTATTTTTATTTCTGTTAGCTTTACGACATCTTCTTCAACTACCTTCCTTCTAAGCTTTTTTAAATATGGCTTAAGGCCTTTCCAGATTTCTTCGATAACTGACTCCCAAGTGGTGCATTCCTCAATACGACGATAAATCTTATTTTCGATAAAAATCCGCTCTAAAGAACTATGATGCCATTTATCTTCAAGTTCTCCGAGCTTAATTTCTAATTCCCATTTCAGAAGGTCACGAGTCCGCAGAGAAGATTTTTTCAACAAATCATCCACAGTATAAAATCGTGGTTTATCTTCCTCTATGACACATGAATTAGGAGAAATTGTCACCTCACAATCAGTGAAGGCAAACAATGCTTCAATTGCTGTATCAGGATCTAGACCTACCGGTAAATGAACATTTATTTCAACCTTTTCCGCGGTAATATCCTCAATTTTTGATATCTTTATTTTTCCTTTCTCATTAGCAGATACAATATTATCCATCAATCCTCCAGCAGTAGTACCAAAGGGTATTTCGGTGATTTTAAGGAGTCTTTTGTTCTTTGTTTTTTCAATTCTTGCTCTGACTCTTACCTTACCTCCACGCAATCCTCCGTTGTATTCTGACGCATCCATGATTCCACCTGTTGGAAAATCAGGCATTAATTTTGTTCGCTTTTTACGCAAGACATCAATGCATCCATCGATCAGTTCATTGAAATTATGAGGTAATATTTTACATGCTAAACCAACGGCTATTCCCTCTGCGCCATGCGCTAAGAGTAATGGAAACTTCAACGGTAAGTTTACAGGCTCTTGATTTCGCCCATCATAAGAGGCTGCCCAATTAGTAGTTTTTGCATTAAAGGCAACGGCCAGAGCAAACTTTGATAACCTTGCTTCAATGTAACGAGTTGCCGCGGCTTTATCCCCCGTCAATATATTGCCCCAGTTTCCTTGAGTATCGATCAGTAGATTTTTTTGCCCCATAGCAACCAAGGCATCTGCTATTGATGCGTCACCATGAGGATGGTACTGCATTGTATGCCCTACTACGTTAGCAACTTTATTGTAACGACCATCATCTTTTTCTTTTAGTGAATGAAGGATACGCCTCTGAACTGGCTTAAGTCCATCATTCAGACTAGGGACAGCCCTTTCCAAAATTACATAACTCGCATAGTCGATGAACCATGAAGAATACATATCATCGATATGTATGACTCCGGCTTTTTCTGGATCCCTAACCTTGGGCTTAGGCCTTTTACTTTTATTTGTTTTTTTTGTATTGGAACTTGGAGATTTTTTAACAGTCTTTTTGGTTACCTTTTTTACAGCTCCACCCTTAGGAACTTTCTTTTTAAGTACCTTTCTTTTGATGATTTTTTTAACAACTTTCTTTTTTGCCATGCAAATTTATCTAATAAACACCTTAATAAGTATTTCAGATTTGTTAAATAAATAACAGGCTAAGATAATCAGTCAAATCAACTCTGATCTTAGAATTAATAAATTTTCTTTTAATTCAGAGGAAAATTTAAAAATCATCAAGATCACTTATTGACGCTATCGATGAGGTTGGTAGTCTCATTTAGAATGAAAGCGATGGTAATGACAGGGTTTGGCACCCCAGAAGTTTTTGAATTAAGAGAGATTCCCAAACCTCAAATTAGGCCAGGCTATGTGATAATCAGAGTCAGAGCCAGCTCAGTGAACCCAATAGACTATAAAATTAGATCCGGCCTTTTAAAGAATCTCGCACCTGAAAATGGAGTACTCGGATTTGATGTTTCAGGAATAATTGATGCGGTAGGTGATGGCGTTACTAAATTTAAGGAAGGCGATGAAGTCTTTGGTTGTAGTGGTGCAATTACCGGAAACCCAGGAGCTCTCGCCGAGTATCAGTTAGTTGACGAGCGACTACTCGCTTTGAAGCCAAACAGTCTTACTTTGGAAGAATGCGCGGCATTACCACTCGTAAGCATTACCGCCTGGGATGCTTTAATTAGGGGAGCTAAAATTAACCAAGCTGATAAAGTTTTAGTTCATGGTGGTGCCGGAGGAGTTGGTCACCTAGGCGTTCAGCTTGCCAAAGCATTTGGGGCAGATGTTTATTCAACAGTTTCCTCTGATATTAAATCAGAGTTAGTCCGAAATTACGGCGCTACTCCAATTAATTATAACTCAGCCAGCATTGCTGAATATGTTAATGAACACACTAAAGGTGAAGGTTTTGATGTAATCTTTGATACAGTGGGAGGAAACGTGCTGAACGATAGTTTTGAAGCCTCAAAATTAGAAGGAAGAGTAACATCAGTAAACACAAGAATTAAATGCGATCTAACTATTCTTCATCAAAAAGCTCTGTCTCTTCATGTGGTTTTCATGATAATCCCTATTCTTTACGACCAGCATGAGGGAAAGAATAGGCATGGTGAAGTCTTAAAGGAAATTGCCAATAAAGTTGATTCAGGTTTTATCTCACCGCTTATTCATGAGCAAATATTTTCTTTTAATGAAGTTAGTGAAGCTCATACACTACTAGAGGAAGGCAGAGCCATTGGGAAAGTAATTCTACGAGGTTTCGATTAACAATAATATTAGAAAATCCGTAAATAATTTCATGACTGATAACGCTGAGTCCAAAGCGCATTTTATTATTTCCAAGATTGACCACTTTTACAGCAAGACACCTGCTCTCAAAGGGATTAATCTTACCATTAATGAAGGAGAGAAAGTTGCAATAGTCGGGCCCAGTGGAAGTGGAAAGACGACGTTACTAAGCATGTTGAACGCCAGTCTTCAACCCACACAGGGACAGATTATTATACAGGGTAAAAGTTCGAGCCAGTACACTTCAAAAGAAATTAAAGCCCTGCGCTCAAAAATTGCTCTAATACCCCAAAACCTTGCACTAGTTAGTAGTTTCAAGGTTTGGCAAAATGTTATTACTGGAAATATAGGTAAGTATGGATTTCTTGAATTATTAAAAAATCTTCTAGCGCCAGCAAAGAAAACCCTAATAGATATTCATAGTATATTGGATAGAGTTGGAATTGAGGAAAAACTTTTTTCAACAACCTCTAATCTTTCGGGAGGGCAAAGACAAAGGGTTGCAGTAGCAAGAAGCATCTTTCAATCTCCTTCTGCTATCCTCGCGGATGAACCCGTTTCTAGTGTGGATCCTGCGCGGGCGAGGAGTCTTGTTGAATTACTTTTGAAAGTTGCAGACGAAGAAAAAACTACATTGATAATGAGCCTTCACAATTTGGAGTTGGCGATGAAAAAATTTCCCAGAGTGGTTGGAATGAGAAATGGGTCGGTCCAATTTGATCGGAGCCCTGATCAAATCTCAAAAGAAGAACTACAGGAACTGTATCAACTTGAAGAAAAAGAAATTCTTGAAGATGGCTGAAATTAACTCCCTTCCATCACTATCTTATAGGGGCATTCTTTTTGGCAAAAGGAGATCTTTATTATTGTGGATAACAACAATAACCATTATTTGTGGAGCTCTCATCGGACTGAACCCAGAATCGCTCATCAATGAGAATAGTTTCAAACTGGCTAAAGAATTTTTTAAAGCATCAACTAGCCCCGCTTTTGATTACGAAAAACCTGTAAATGGAGCAGACCCTTTTTTGAAAACGGTTTTTGAGTCGGTTTTATCCACATTTAAATTCGCAGTTTTAGCAATGAGCTTTTCTATTCCCTTGGGAGCTTTTCTTGCCTTTTTTTCAACAACGGCGTGGTGGCCAGAAAAACTGAATCATAAACCATATAAATTATTTCTCCGCACCTTACATATCATTTCAAGATCATGGATAGCCTTTGCTAGATCAATTCATGAACTTATTTGGGGAATAATCTTTATAACAGCAATGGGATTATCGACTGAAGCCGCAATAATTGCGGTAACAATTCCTTTTTCAGGAATATTAGCAAAAATATATGCAGAAATATTCGAAGAACATACTAAAGATGTTCAGACGATGTTTCGGTCAATCGGAGCGGGTTACTTTGGCTCTTTTATATTCGGAATCGTTCCTTTAGCAATTCCAGACTTAGTGTCATACACCTTTTATAGATTAGAGTGTGCATTACGAACTGCAGCCGTATTCGGCTTTATTGGCATTGAAACAATAGGGTACAGAATCAAGTTATCTTCTGATGAATTTCATTATCACGAAGTTTGGACATATCTCTATGCGCTATTTTTAACAGTAGCTTTAATCGAGTGGTGGGGAGCTAAAATCAGGAAAACTCTCAATGCAAATCTCAACTAAGATGTCAGAAGAGAATCAAATAAAGAGAATTCAAGAGCTTAGAAAGAATAGAGAAATTTCAAGATTTCTAAGGTTAAGTATCGCTCTTTTAATCATTGCCATTCTTTGGTCCTGGACTGCCGAGACTCTTCATGAATCGGTTATTAGCGAAGAACAAAGAACACAAAACCTCAATAATTTCTTAAAGAAAATTGTACCTGATCCCACTCGGGATTCAGGAAATTGGTCCGACTCACTACCCTGGATTTCAAAAATTATTTTTGATGAAGAGGGCCTCATGGCTAGCCTTATGACTTTTGGACTAGCCACAACTGCTATCTGGATATCTGCAAGCATGGCATTTATTTTATTACCTTTAGCAGCAAGAAATTTAGCCACTAACCGTCCATTAGGAGTGAACGAAAGTACCAATTTATGGATGGCAATTTTTTGGAAATTAATCAATAAATTATCACGCCTCGTTTTTTTATTTACGAGAAGTTTACCTGAGTACGTTCTTGGTTTTTTATTACTATCCATACTAGGCCCAGACCCATGGGCCTTAGTACTTGCTTTAGCAATACATAACATTGGGATTCTTGGAAGATTAGGTTCTGAGATCATTGAAAATAATCAATCAGAAACCCCTAGAACTTTTATCGCTCAAGGCAGCAGCCGTCTTAACAGCTACATCTCGGCTCTAATACCTGAAACTTTTTCTAGAATGCTTATCTATTATTTTTATAGATGGGAGACTTGTGTTAGAGAATCAACGGTTCTGGGGATGCTTGGCATCGCCTCTCTCGGTTTTTTAATCAATGAAGCCAAAGCAGGCAGGGACTTTGACAAAATGATAGCCTTAATAATTATGGGCTCTTTAATTGTTATTCTTGGTGATCTCTTTTCTTATTGGATTAGAAAAAAATTGCGCCTAAATAACGCATAATTACATTATTACTACTCATCCTGTAAAGTAACATACTTATCATAAGTATGGTGAATCTAAA
Source organism: Verrucomicrobiales bacterium (assembly GCA_013911195.1). Lineage (GTDB taxonomy): Bacteria > Verrucomicrobiota > Verrucomicrobiia > Verrucomicrobiales > DEV007 > EC70. Next base: position 7,894 of record JACETS010000042.1, read on the forward strand.
AATTGCAGATATTTAAGAATATATTAGATTAATTCCCCCCGTCTATCCCCCAACCTAAAATGAAGAATTTTTTTCAGCTCACTATAATCCTGATTTTCGTTAATCTGATCTCTGTAACAAACGGACAACTTTATTCATATAAAGAAGATCCTTTTAAGCAACTACAGGAATTATTACCTTCACCAAATGATAATCGTCTGGCATCAGGTGCTCCAGGTCCAAGTTACTGGCAGCAAAAAGCTGACTATCACATAAAGGTCACTTTGGATGATGAAAAACAAAGACTAATTGGATCTGAAACCATTAACTATCGGAATAATTCTCCACACCAACTTAATTACCTTTGGGTACAGCTCGATCAAAACCGTTTTGATCCCAAGTCAGAAGAACTATTAATTCAGGAAGCCCCAGGATTAGAAGGTATCAGCTTTGGCAGATTAAGATCTCAACTCTACCGCAAGTCATTCAAAGGAGGACATCAAATAAAAAAAGTAACCGATAAAAAAGGCAATGATATAAAATACAATATAATCGGGACAATGATGAGAATTGATCTTGAAAAACCAATACCGCCAAAATCGAATTACATTTTCAACATTGACTGGGAATACAATATTATCGATGCAGACTTAAATAGAGCACGCGGAGGATATGAGTATTTTAAAGAGGACAAAAACTACATCTATGAAATAGCTCAATGGTTCCCAAGAATGGCTGCCTATACTGACTACACTGGATGGCAAAACAAACAATTTTTGGGAAGTGGAGAATTTACCTTAGAATTTGGAAACTATAGAGTAGAGATAACGGCTCCAAATGATCACATTGTTGCGGCAACGGGTGAATTACAAAATGCTAAAGCCGTCATGAGCGACACTCAAATAGAACGTTGGAACGAAGCTAAGAGAAGTGGTGAAATCACATTTATAGTAACTCCTGAGGAAGCGAAAAAAAATCAGTCCAAAAAACTCAAAGCAACACAATTAAAGACATGGGTTTTTGAAGCTGAAAATGTCAGAGATTTCGCATGGGCCTCATCGAGGAAATTCATTTGGGATGCTAAATATCACGAGTTTTCCAATAATAAAAAAGCATGGGCAATGTCATTTTATCCAAATGAAGCTGAACCTTTATGGAGTAAATACTCAACAGAATCGGTTGCCCATACGTTAGATGTTTTTTCTAAATTTACTTTTGATTATCCCTATCCTGTTGCAATAAGCGTCAATGGTCCTGTATTTGGGATGGAATATCCAATGATTTGCTTTAACGGGCCCAGACCTGAAAAAGATGGAACCTACTCAGAGAGCACAAAGAATGCTTTAATCGGAGTGGTCATTCATGAGGTTGGTCATAACTGGTTTCCAATGATAGTTAATTCAGATGAACGCCAATGGACCTGGATGGATGAGGGTTTAACCACATTTCTACAGTTTCTTGCTCAGGCAGAGTGGCAACAAAAATGGTCATCAGGCAGAGGAAAGCCAAAATCAATTACAGGGTATATGGCTAGTTCAAAACAAAGACCGATAATGACCAATTCTGAATCCATACATCAATTCGGCAGTAACGCCTATAGTAAACCTGCCGCGGCCCTCAATGTTTTAAGGGAAACAGTGATGGGTAGAGAGTTGTTTGATTTTGCATTTAAAGAATATTCTAGAAGATGGATGTTCAAAAGACCAGAACCTGCAGACTTTTTTAGAACAATGGAGGACGCCTCAGGAAAAGATCTTGATTGGTTTTGGAGAGGATGGTTCTACACCACATATAATGTTGATATAGGTATATCATCATTGCGACTCTATGAAATAGACACCAAAAATCCTGATATTGAAAAGCCAATACAAAAAAACAAACGAGATGAACTCAATGCGAAGGACCTGATTGATCAAAGAAACCAGTCAATCCCCAAATCAGTCGATAGAAATAAAAGTCTTTTAGATTTTTATAATAAATATGACCCACTTGATATAACTGAATCCGATAGAAGAGGATACAATGATTGGATAAAAGGATTAGATCCAGAGGAACTAAAATTGCTATCTTTAAGAAAGAAATTTTATGTAGTTGAATTCGAAAACATTGGAGGGCTTGTATCCCCAATCATTCTCCACGTAAATTATCAAGATGGTAAAAATGAAAGAATAAGAATACCTGCAGAAATTTGGCGAAAAAATAATGACAGAGTTAGCAAGTTGATTATTTCCGATAAAGAAATAACCCAAATTGAACTTGATCCACTATTAGAAACTGCAGACACAGACCGACAGAATAATTTCTGGCCTCCTAAAGCGATTGAGTCACGGTTTCAAATTCAGAAAAGAAAAAAATCTAAAAATCCTATGCAGAAAGCTAAAGAGGAAGAGGACAGACTAAAAAAAGAAAATCAAAAATCATCAAAATCTGATGAATAAAACTCAAGTCTTTCTATTTTTAGTTTATTCATCTATATGCTTAAGCTACTCAGCTCATGGGCATCCTGTACACGCAACGTTTGCCGAAGCACAATGGAATCCTAAAACATTTGAACTAGAACTTTCCCTCAGAGTCAGAGGCATTGATATAGAGTCAGCAATTTCAAAAACAACCAACCAAAAAGTCGATTTAGAAAAATCAAAAAATATCGATCAACTTATTGAAGCTTATCTGGCAAAAAATTTGTATGTTTTATCGCCGACTAAAGAAAAAATTTTCGCTAATTACCTAGACAAAGATGTAGGCATCACCAACACATGGGTGTTCTTCTCTTTCAGCTTAAAGAAAGAACAGGCGATTGAACAGTGTAAGATTATAAACACAATTTTTTTTGATGATCTAGAAGGTCAAAAAAATGTTATCGAATACAGAATGGGCAAACTCAAAAAAATCATTTCATTTGAAGAAAATACTCGAGAAGGAAATTTTCAATTCGAAGTGGAAAAGTAACTCATTCTTGTTCATCCAAAAAACTGGTTCTACAAAGCTCAGCATATAATCCTGCAATCGATAATAAATGCTCGTGAGTCCCCTCCTCAACTACGGTACCATTATCTAGGACATAAATATAATCAGCTCCACGAACAGTACTCAAACGATGAGCTATCACAAAACTCGTTCTATTCTTCATTAGTCTCTCCAGAGCTTGTTGGATTAATCTTTCCGTCTCCGTATCCACACTTGCCGTGGCCTCATCCAAAAGTAATATCGGAGGATTTCTAAGTAATGCTCTTGCAATACTGACTCGTTGCTTTTCGCCAACACTTAATTTTACACCGCGCTCACCGACTTCGGTATCTAAACCATTCAATAATTTTTTTACAAAATCATAGGCATTGGCAATCTTTAAAGCCTCCCAAATTTGATCCTCAGAAGCCTCTCTGTTCGCAATAAGAAGATTATCCCTAACCGTTCCATTAAATAAAAAGCTTTCCTGAGTAACATATCCAATTGAACTTCTTAGTGATTCCTTTGAAATTGTTTTTATATTTACATCATCAATAAGAATCTCACCTGAGTCGTACTCATAGAAACGAGTCAACAGATTAATGAGTGTGGTTTTCCCAGCTCCTGTCGGCCCCACGAGGGCAATAGTCTGCCCGGGCTCTGCATTCAAATCGACCTCACAAATTGTCTCATTCCCATCACCATAGTTAAAATTTACATTTTTATAAACTACTCTGCCGCCAATGGGCACTTTTAATTCTATCCCATCCGCTAGGCCAGGCTCATCTTCAGAATCAAGTATTTCAAAAACTCTTTCCGCCGCGGCGCGACCAGATTGGAGCATCTGATTCAATTGATGCAGCCTGCCAACAGGTTCATAGAAGAGCGTCAAATAAAGAAGAAACGCAGTAATCTCGCCTGGAGACATTTGACCTTGAAGTGCTAAATTACCTCCAAACCCAATAACAAGGATAAAACCAATTCCACCAATAAAACTCATAGAAGGGTTATAGATCGCCCAGGCAAACATCGTTCTTAATGTTGCCCTTCTTACTTTGTCACTGGCTGCGTTGAAGCGCTCTAGCTCTCTTCTTTCCATGGTATATGCCTTAATTTGTCTTATACCTGCTATATTATCGTGTAGCAGAGCATTCATTTCAGAAGTTGCTTTTCGAACAGCACGATACCGATCCCTTGTACTGGTATAAATCATCGCCCCAATAAATAAAAACGGTACGGGAACAATGGCCCAAGCAGCTAACGTTGGATTAATCAAGAACATCACAAAACTAACAGCAACGATTTGTAACAAGGCGACGAGTCCCTGCTCTATTCCATCGATGAGAACTCTTTCCATAGATGTAACATCTTCTGCAACTCTTGTCATAATGTCACCGGTAGGCCGATTATCGAACCACTTGAGAGGTAGCCTTTGAAGCTTTTCATACAAGTCACTTCTTATATCAAATATAACTTTTTGCTCAAAAGTGTTGTTGATCATAATTCTTAAAGAATTCAGCAAGTCTCTTCCAAAATAGGCAAGACAAGCCAATAAAGTGTACTTCATCAGTAAATCCGCACGCTGATTTGGAACAGCCTCATCTAATACCAATCGAGCAACGTTCGGAAAAACTATAGCCAACAATGTCCCAACCACTGCACAGATTAACTGCAATGACCCCAATTTAGGGTATTTTTTTAAGTAGGAAAAAACTCGAAATATTGTCTTCAATTGCAGGAAATTAAAAGTTACCAGCTAGCTAAAGCCCAAAGAGGCCTTGTCTGCAAGCATAGGTTAATTAAAGAAACCATTGGATTATTGACACCAAAGAGTCAAAATACTTATTGTGCCCAAACGTAACATCTTTGTCAGGCAAGAAAATAGCTTCTGGAGAGCCGAAGGCAAGTGGGCCCGATTTAGTTTATTCATCATATTTTTAGTATTGCTGGGATTTTTGGGTACAGCAGTAAAACCATGGGAAACAATCCAAAACAGTAGTATTCCTGATGAGCATTCTAACAATCATTTTTCAATAGGTTTATGGTATGGCTTTTTAACAAGTTTAATCATTTTATTGATGTTGTTAATAACTTGGAAGAAATGGTCTCTTCCAAAACCAAAGATCAAAAAAGTCAGCGAGAAAAGAGCCGAAAAAAGTCAGCCTTCTACTTATTGGATACTCATTATATTAATTGTTATTTTTGGAGGGTTTCTAAGATGGGAATTAGTAACGGGCAGTCTTAGCTGGGAGGAATATAAAATACTTGGTGGATCCTCAGAAAGGAGTACCCCTGTTGAATCCTTAACTTTTTCTGAGAATTGGACTAACATTCTATTGGATTATCCTTCTTCAGATAAAAGCCACCTTTTATCAGCGGTGCTTAAAGTCTCTCATAGCGTTTGGTCATTTTTTGCAAACGTAGAAAGAGTGAAGTTCAGTGAATTCGCCTTAAGATTACCTAACTTTTGTGCCTCTCTTTTTTCTATTTTATTAGTTGGCATCTTGCTTAAAAACTGGGGATTTGGAGGGGCTGGCATTCTTTGCTCATTTTTACTAGCAATGCACCCATGGCATATCGAAAGAGGTATTCTAGTAGGACCAGATGGAATTCTAATTTTTTTATTACTGATAACCATTTTATCAATCATTTATTCCATTAACGACCAGACTGGAAAGTGGCGGAGCTGGATAACATTGAGCATAGTCCAATTCTTAATATCATATTTAATTCCTCAGGGAATATTTATTGCCATTGGATTTATGATTTGCGCCATTGTTCTCGTTGTTCATAAAGAGGCGAATTACTCAAACCGTTCTTTCTTTATTAACCGAATTATTGCATCACATGCTCTAGGACTTGCAGCATTCTCACCCCTGCTATTTACTAACATGATCCAAATTAGTGAGTGGAAAAAAATTCCAACATATGGATACGAATACTTAGGAAACACAATTGACTCAATATCAAAAACTCTCTGGGGAATACCATTTTCTACACCTCAGGAAATGATCGACTTATCAATTAATACAGATTCAGTTGGCATTTCATTTATTAACAATCCAATCATAACTTCTATTGTTATTTTAACTAGCATTGCAGCAATTGTGACTGGCTTTATTCAAACATGGTTACACAAAGAAGGTGTAGCAAAAATTTTAGTGACCATCACCATGTTAGGAACCTTATCAATATTACTAAGTTCAATAATTTCACAACATCCTCAACATCGCTTTGTCAGTTTGATGATAATTCCCATTTTAATATTTATGAGCATCGGCCTAATCCAGTCACTCACGCTTTTTAAAAATAGATATTTACTTAGTTCGTTCCTTTTATTGCTTTTAGTAAGCCTCCAATTGGCAATAAATAGTAAACAACGAAAATTAACTTTTAACCTTTCGTATTCTCCACAAAAAGAGATAAATAAGCACCTTCAACAAAGAAAAATAAATTTGGATAAACCTTTTGAAATTGTTTCCTATGGCTTCGGGGGAGACCTCATGAAATTATATTCCCCCGATTTAAAAGTAATCAGAACAAGCGACAAACTCAAAGAAATAATAAAGAAATCAAAAAATCAAAACCAAGAGGTTCTAGTTCTTTTTGGATATAGATATCTTAACTCTATGAATCCTGAAAACAAAGACGCGATAGCTTTATTAGATTCAGGAACAAGATTTCATATGTCTAGAAAATTCATCGGTCTTGACCCGATGAGTGAACATGAAATCTTTAGACTCTTACCAGAGACTAACTAGCAATATAGCCAAGCTGATTGACTAACTCATTAACATCCTGCTCTGCTTCCTGAAGCTCCGCAATCGGATCCCAGCGACCTTGGGTTAAAGCTTCTTTTGCGGCCTTTGGTATTTCAACTGATATATTAAGATCACCAACGACCACTTCAGAATTAATGACGCTCAAATGAATTTCTGCATTGGGATTTGCATCAATAATATCAGTGATTTTTTTTATATCCTCGGGCAAAGCAACAGCACAAGGAACACCAAGACCACAACAATTACCGAAGAAAATCTCAGCAAAACTTTCAGCAATGATTGCGTGAAACCCATACCTGTATAAAGCCTGAGGAGCATGTTCACGAGAAGAACCGCAACCAAAATTAGCATTTGAAATCAAAATTGAAGCTTCTGCAAATTTAGGTTCGTTCAGCGGGTGATCTTTGTCATTTCCATCATCATCCTTACGAACATCATAAAAAAGAAATTCTCCCAAACCATCAAAGGTGACACACTTCATGAATCGCGCCGGGATAATTCTATCAGTGTCAATGTCATTACCCTGAACATAAACGCCCTTACCTTTAACTTCTTCAATCTTCTCTAGAGCCATATTAAAATATTATTAAAGTGAAAATACTTCACGAGCATCGCTGATATGACCATTCACTGCAGCTGCCGCAACCATAACAGGGCTCATTAAAACAGTTCTACCTGTGGGGCTTCCTTGACGCCCCTTAAAATTTCTGTTTGAGGAACTCGCACAGAGTTGGTCTCCTATCAGCTTATCAGGGTTCATTGCAAGGCACATTGAACAGCCAGCAGCCCTCCACTCAAAACCAGCTTCATTGAAGATTTTATCTATGCCTTCTTTCTTCGCCATCAAATCAACGACCTGAGATCCAGGCACAGCAATTGCTTTGACTCCTTCAGAAACCTTGTGCCCTTTAAGATACTTTGCGACCTCTCGGAAATCAGATAATCTCCCATTAGTACAACTTCCAAGAAAAGCTACATCGATTTTTGTTCCTTTAATGGGTTCACCTGGCTCCAATTTCATATAATCAATTGCCTCTTGTATTGACAATTTATCATTTTCGTCGTTTTCAGCTGAAGGGTCAGGAATCACGCCCTCAATGGAAAATCCCTGATCAGGGCTAACACCCCATGTTACAGTAGGAGCTATATCATCGGCAGAGATATTAATGATATCGTCATATTCACAGTCAGGATCTGAGGCAAAAGACTTCCATCTTTCAACAGCTTGATCCCAATTATCATCTGATGGTGAATAAGGACGGCCTTTTAGATAATCAAAAGTTTTTTGGTCGGGATTAACATAACCACAGCGAGCTCCACCCTCAATTGCCATATTACATACCGTCATTCTTTCCTCCATCGAAAATGAATCAAACAATGAACCCCCATACTCATAGGCAAAACCAATTCCGCCATTAGCTCCAAGCATAGCAATAATGTGAAGCGCAACGTCTTTAGCATATACTCCTGGCTTAAGTTTACCTTCCACATTGATTCTCCGAACTTTCAATTCCCCCAAGGCCATAGTTTGAGTTGCTAATACATCCCTTACTTGAGTCGTCCCAATTCCAAATGCAATAGCGCCAAAGGCTCCGTGAGTCGCAGTATGAGAATCACCACAGGCTATGGTGGTTCCAGGTTGAGTGATCCCTTGTTCGGGTCCAACGACATGAACAACACCTTGTTTTCCAGAAGCAAGATCAAAATAGGTCACCCCAAATTCCTCAGCATTTTTAGCCAGCTCCGTTATCATGGCATCAGCTAATGGATCACTAAAAGGCTGCTCTCTCTGATCGGTTGGAACAATATGATCTACTGTGGCAAAAGTCCGCTCGGGATATTTAACCTTAATACCAAGATCCCTAAGCATCCCAAAGGCCTGAGGAGAGGTCACCTCATGAATTAGATGCGTCCCAATCAATAATTGTGTTTGTCCGTTAGACAATTCACGGACTGCATGGGCATCCCAAACTTTCTGAAATAGGTTCTTAGCCATAAAAAAAGCGTAGGAGGATTAACCCAATAAGAGTGCATATTCAACAAAGGATCATCAAATTGGCGATTTTTCCTTAAAATATCCTTAACTTTAAGATATCACCAAAATAATAAAAAAAGGAAAGTAATTATTTAACATAACTTAATTATAAAGAAATCCTTGACTATAACAG
>JACETS010000043.1 GCA_013911195.1 Verrucomicrobiales bacterium
AAGTATTATATAGGAAATAGTATAATAGAAAAGAGCCGAATATAAGTTCTTAAATAATGACAGAAAACAATTTATCAGAAGATAGCATGGTTGAAGTGAGGTGCTACTTCGTTAGACACAGGAACGCCCTCGCGGTTCGTGCCAATTTTTCTCCAATTTATATGGATCATTATCTTCATCTTCTCGAGAATCAGATCAAATCAGAACAAGATAATGACCAAAAACTAAAAGATGCACTCGCAGGATGTGCATTACATCTAGCCTCAAAACCTTGGGGCGAGGTCAGTGCTTGGACAATTCATTTCGCAAATCCGCTCATCAATATTTTTGTTACAGGCAATAGCAATGAAAGAAATTTAATAGGCAGAGTATTTACAGAGGATATTAGAGATGACCAAAAAAATCTTTTCATCGCACAAGTCAACAACTTCCCAAAAGAGCCTAGAAGAAGCGTCATTGAATTCAATCCAGATAATTCAATGTTTAAGATAATTGAAAATTATTATCTACAAAGCGAACAAAGATTGGCTCGTTTCTTTAATTATTCTGAAGAGGAATTTGTTTTTATAACAGCTCAACCTGATTGCGATGAGGAATGGTTATCATCATTATCCGATTCAAAAATTAAAACGCTCGACAAAGACGAAGAGCTTAGCCTTTTAGAGAAAAGATATTACCGCTACCATTGTGGTTGCACTAAACAAAGAATCCTCCGCGCATTAATGAATGCAAATAAAGAAGAAGTCTTTGGAGAGGAGGAATCAATTTCAATTGAATGTCCTCGTTGCGCTAAAAGAATTCCGATCAATGTTAAGGAATTCGAAGAGATGAAAGAATCTAATTAAACTTCCTCAACATTTGGAAGTCTTATATCGTCGACTAATTCTTGAACTTCTTGAGGGGTCTCTTTTGTCATCTTAGACACAACATAAGCAACCAAAAAATTAACTATTGCTCCAACGGCTCCAAATGCTTTTGGAGTGATACCAAAGAACCAATTTTCTTGCATCCCCCCCAAATACGAGGTGCTAGCAATAAACATGACACCATGATGTTGGAAAACATATAGCAACGTCACACCAATACCAGCAATCATCCCTGCTATTGCACCTTCACGATTAATTCTCTTTATAAAGATACCCATGATAAGAACCGGAAAAATTGATGAAGCCGCTAAACCAAAAGCCATCGCAACGGTTCCTGCAGCAAAGTCAGGTGGATTGATACCCAAATAACCAGCCAATGCAATCGCTCCAATCATTGATAACCGGCCAGCATTGAGTTCCTGGCGATCAGATATATTGGGCATAAGGATGCCTTTTAATAAATCATGAGAAACTGACGATGAAATAGCGAGCAGTAATCCAGCTGCAGTAGACAAAGCAGCAGCCAAACCTCCCGCCACAACTAGCGCAATAACCCATCCCGGCAAATCAGCTATCTCTGGATTTGCCAAAACCATGATATCATTATCAATATTCACCATCTCATTCCCTTTCCACCCATAACCAGCAGCAACGTCAGAAAATTCTTTATTTGAATCATTGTAGTATTGGATACGCCCATCTCCATTCTTATCTTCGTACTTCAGAAGACCAGTATTTTCCCACTTATCAAACCAATCAGGAAGTTTAGTGATTTCAATATTCCCTGAGGCTACTCCAACTTTGTCAGTTTGGATTGTTTTAGTAAAATTCAGTCTAGCCATAGCTGCCACTGCAGGAGCTGTTGTATAAAGAATAGCAATGAAAACTAATGCCCAACCCGCAGAAAGACGAGCATCACTTACTTTTTTAACAGTGAAGAATCTAATAATAACGTGTGGTAATCCTGCGGTGCCAATCATCAAAGAAAGCGTAAAAGCAAACATGTTCAATTTACTACCCATGACAGCGTTGGTGTATTGGCCAAATCCAAGATCGGTAATCACGGTATCCAACTTTTGTAATAAGGGAGTACCGTCTTCTTTATAATCCCCAATAAGTCCCAACTGAGGAATTGGATTACCCGTCAGTTCTAAGGAAATAAAAATCGCAGGCACGGTAAATGCAAAAATCAAAACAACGTACTGAGCAATCTGAGTATATGTAATCCCCTTCATTCCTCCTAGAACTGCGTAAAAGAATACAATCCCCATTCCAACTAACAAGCCGGTAGTTATATCTGTTTCAAGAAATCTAGAGAATGCGATACCAACACCTCTCATCTGTCCAATCACATAAGTAACAGAGACCAAAATTAGACAAAGAACTGCAACAAGTCTGGCGGTTTTAGAGTAAAAACGCTCACCGATAAATTCCGGGACGGTAAATTTTCCGTACTTTCGAAGGTACGGCGCCACTAAAAAGGCCAACAATACGTAACCTCCAGTCCACCCCATCAGAAAGACTGATCCCCCATAACCTGAGAAAGCAATAATACCTGCCATGGATAGAAATGAAGCAGCACTCATCCAGTCTGCAGCCGTAGCCATACCGTTGGATAATGGACTTATATTTCCACCTGCGACGTAAAATTCTTTAGTTGATTTAGCCCTACTCCAAATAGCAATGCCTATGTAAAGAGCAAAGGTAAAACCGACAATTAAATAGGTCCAAGTTTTAACATCCATTATGACTTCTCCTCTCTATCAGTTAGAATTTCATTACGCTTGATATGACTAGCTGCATACTGATTTTCGAGACGATTCATCAATCGAACATAAATAAAAATAAGCGCTACAAAGACATATATAGAACCTTGCTGTGCCATCCAAAACCCAAACCCAGCACCTCCAATTTTTATCTCGTTCAATGCTTCTACAAACAAGATGCCACAGCCGTAAGAAACAATAAACCACACGGTCAATAGAATTAATACACATGAAATATTTTTCTTCCAGTACTGCTCCTTCGTCATATACTGATCATTAGGACTTGAGGAGATATCCTTCGAAGCGATTTCTTTTTCCTTTTTATTCATGGGGGTAAAATAAGATTATTAAATAGAAAATCCGCAAATATACTTGGGGTAAAGATCACTTAATCCTAATATATCAATTTGTTCAATGAAATGCTTTATAATTCCTTCAATTAGAAGCTCTAAAGACCAATAAAACTCTCTTTAAAATGTCATCAAACTTTAAAAAAGAACCAAAATCGACAAATTACAGACAATTTGGAGATGTTCCTAAATTATCAGAAGACACATATATAATAATTCCAAATCGGATCTCCAAGTCAGACATTGATCGTATTCAATTATCGGCAGATAAAAAAGAGTTGGAGCTTGTTTTACTCATTGATAAGAAAAATCAAAGCTTAGAGGATTTAGATATAAAAGAAGATGATGATAAGGTTTTACTTTATGACTTTGACCACGGTAGTACCGATGAACTCAATTCTCTGATTAATAATCATATTTCGAAAAGCCAAATCATTGTTTTTATTCCAGGCAATTACACAGTGCTCAAGGGGGCAAATTTTCACTTCCCGTCAGACCAGGTCAAAAAGATTCTAGATATTGGGTTACCAGTGATTCCTTTATTTATTGAGAAACTATCAGAAACGCAATTATCTATCGAAAAGAACGATGAGAATATTCACTCCTATGGAGATCCTATAGAGTCAGAAAACTTAAACTTAGCAGCATTTCAAGAATCATTACTAATAGCTGGGGAAAAAGCGTTCAGTAGTCATACTGCCTTTGAAAACTCGTTAGTGTTCTCAATACTAAAAGGTCTAAAATTACATGCTAAAAGTACTTCCATATTTGATGGCAATGACGGGTCAGAACTAAAATTTACAAAAGTTTTTGGTGCTGGTGCTGCTCTAAGTAAAATTATAAATAAAGCCACAAATTCCAATCGAGTTGGCATTGTATTACCTCCTGGAAAAGGTGGATTAGTTGCCAATCTAGCAGTTCTACTTTCAGGAAAAGTTCCAGTTAATCTCAACTTTACCGCAGGATCAGATGCCATTGAATCGTCAATTAAACAAGCAGGACTAGATCAAATCATTACCGCACAAGCATTTGTAGACAAATATCCAAACTTCCCTTGGCCAGCGAAAAATAAGATTCTTCTTATTGAGAAAATATTACCTGGCCTCAAGCCAAAAATTATTTTCTGGTTAATCGCATTAAAGATCTTTTCTGCCAAACGGCTAGCATCAATGCTTTGCCTCCCCACAAAAGGCGGTAATGATGAAGCCGTTCTGCTTTTCACTAGTGGAAGTTCAGGAAACCCGAAAGGCGTTGTCCTTTCTCACAAAAATATACTTTCAAATGTGACACAATTTGGCAGCCGTCTTGACCTCGACCATGATGATAAGATCCTTGGATGCTTACCCCTGTTTCACAGCTTTGGATCAACAGTTACCTTATGGTATCCAATGCTTGAAGGTATAGACCTCGTCACCTATCCGAGTCCACTAGAGCCTCCAAAATTAGCGGAGCTTATTGAAGAGTACAAAGTAACTTTACTACTTGCTACACCAACATTCCTCCGTGGATACATGAGAAGAGTTGATCCTGAAAAGCTGGATACCATTAAATTTGTTGTCACTGGTGCGGAAAAATTACCCAAAAGATTAGCAGAAGCTTTTGAAAGTAAATTTCAGAAGAAAGTCATGGAGGGATATGGTTTAACCGAGACCTCACCAGTAACTAACGTCAATATTCCTAATGTAGCCGCTCAAGACAAATCTGAATTAATTAAAAGCGAGAGATTTGGTTCAGTTGGTCAATTTTTGCCCGGCATAGCGGTAAAAATAACAGAACCAAATGATGACTCCCCCTTGCCTATTGATTCGAGTGGAATGATTTGGCTTCGTGGCCCAAACATATTTAAAGAGTATCTAAATTTAGCCAGTCAAACTAAGGAAGTTATAAAAGATGGTTGGTTTCGAACTGGAGACATCGGCAGAGTTGATGAGGATGGCTTTCTTTACATCGAAGGAAGACTTTCTCGATTTTCCAAGATCGCCGGAGAAATGGTTCCTCACGAAACGGTAGAATCTCATATTAATAAGGCTCTCGGTTATGACTCTGAGGATGAGAAAAAAATAGCTGTGATTGGCATTCCTGATGAAGCAAAAGGTGAAGCTCTAATACTCTTAAGTACGGAGGAAATGAGTGATGAATCAGTGAAATCTCTTAGACAAAAACTTCTAGATTCGGGCGTTGCCGCTTTATGGATTCCCAAAAAAATCATTAAAGTTGATTCCATTCCTTCATTAGCATCTGGAAAATTAGACATCAAAGGCTGTGAAGACCTAGCCAAAAATCATTAAACAGTGACTCCCCTTCAGTGAACAAACTGGCAGAACATTTAAAAACCTTAGGTCAAATATCGTTCCGAGATTTCATGAAAATAGCACTTTATGATGAAAATCATGGCTATTACACCAAAAACATTAGAACCGTTGGGAGAAGCGGAGATTTCTCAACGCTGGCGACTATCAATGACACATTAGCAAAGTCCATAGGCTCATGGATTACGGATAGGTGGAAACGAAGCAAGCAACTCAAAGGTAACATTATCGAAATTGGTGCTGGTGATGGATCACTCGCTGAAAAAGTTCTGAAAAATTTAAAACTATGGGGCAGATTTGGTTTGAGATATCATATCGTTGAGACATCACCTAAATTATCTCAAATTCAGAAGGACCATCTAAGAAATCGAAAGTTTATAGTTTGGCATAAAAGGATGGAGGATGCCCTTACAGCTTGCTCAGGAAAGGCATTAATTTTGTCTAACGAACTGATAGATGCATTCCCGGCAGAGCTCATTAAATGGAATAAAAATGAAAAGAAATGGCATCAAGTAATGGTGAAACCGGAAAACGATTCCTGGGATATTTCTCTGGGAAAAGAGTATAAAGTTAATAATGAATCATCAATCGCCGGTTATGAGGATTTAACAGATGGTCAGATCATTGAAAGGCACGACGATTTTCTTTCATGGTTTCACAATTGGAGCGTTTTATGGAAACAAGGTCATATGCTTACAATCGATTATGGTGAAACGTTTCCTCAATTATATTACCGTCGCCCAAAAGGAACCATTAGATCGTATTATTTCCAGCAAAGATACGAAAGCCTTCAGGAAATATTAAGCAGACCAGGACTTCAAGACATAACCGCAGATGTGGATTTCACGGACATTAGACTACGAATGAAATCAGAAACTGTTGAAGAAATTAAATACATTAAACAATCTGAATTCATTAATGCTCACACTACAAAATTAGCAAAATTAGATCCAAGTATTTCAGAGGATGGAGCGGGGTCAGCATTTAAGGTTCTTTGGCATCAAAAAGTTCCAAAAAAAGAGAATTAGATCTTTATATATTCTCTCAAGTTGCAAAAATTTCTAAATGGACCGAAAAAAATTTATCGCTTCACTCTCATTAGCTTCAACTGCTCATATTTCTAGTGCTTCTGGACATAAGTATATGAACCGTGAACGTCTAGATCGACTTCAAGGTTCGGCAAAAAAATTCTCAGGATTTAGATTGGCTCATATTACGGATCCTCATATTTACCCAAAAAACCAGGCACCTGAAAAAATGGCCGATGCTTTAAGGCATATTCAAACCCAAAAAAAAACACCAGTAGGAATCTTGAGTGGTGGCGATTCAATAATGGATGCATTAGGTGCATCCAAAGAGTATACGCGTGAACAATGGAAATTGTGGCATGAAGTAATCGACACTGAGGTAAAGGTACCGTTTTACCCCTGCATAGGAAATCATGACGTCTGGGGATGGGCGATGAAAGAAGGCCAAGCCAATGGAGGCGATTATGGAAAAAAATGGGCAATGGACGAATTGAAACTAAAGGAAAGATTCTATTCATTCAGTATTGAAAACTGGGAGTTCATCGTACTGGATAGTGTGTATCCTTCATTCAAATCAGGAAGTGGTTATACTGCGCGAATTGATGAACAACAGTTTAAATGGTTAGAAAATAAACTGAAAAGTATACCAAAAGAAAAACACATTTGCTTTCTTTCTCATATACCAATAATAAGTTTCTGCCCTTTCTTCGATGGAATGAATGAGGAAAAAGGGAAACCAAATGGATGGCTTGTTCCTCATGAATGGATGCATATGGATGCCCGAAGGATAAAAGATTTATTTAAAAATTTTTCCAATATACGAGCATGTATCAGTGGTCATATCCATCTTCAGGATTCTGTTGAATACCTTGACATTAAATACTTTTGCAACGGCGCCCTCTGCGGAAATTGGTGGAACCCAAATCATCCTAAATATCAGGAATTTGGACCTGCCTATGCAATGCTTGATTTTTCAAATACAGGAGAAGTCACATGCACCATGACTCCATATCAATAATAAATAAGAATAACGCTCATCTATCCTTGACAGTTATCCGAGATAATAAGATGTCTGATTAATCATGAAATTTGCTTTATGTAACGAAACTTATGGTGGATGGGATTTCAAAGCAACCTGTGACCACATTGCTATGAGCGGTTATCAGGGTGTTGAAATAGCACCATTTACTTTGAAAGATGACCCTCGAGAAATCTCAGAAAAAGAGGCTGAAGAAATTGGAAAAGATGCGACATCCTCTGGTTTAGAGGTCGTTGGATTACACTGGTTACTCGTTAAACCTTCATGGCTTCATTTAACAACCGACGACGCATTACTTCGCAAGGACACCATCATTTTCGGAAAACATCTTGCACGAATTTGTGCAGCAATGGGAGGTAAGGTCATGGTCTGGGGCAGCCCTCAACAACGAAACATTTCACCAGATTGGGATAGAAATGAAGCAAAGAAAAGAGCAGCAGATGTTCTCAGCAATATATCAGAAACAGCACATGAACTAGGTGTTACAATTGCTATGGAACCTCTAGCCAAGAAAGAAACTAACTTTCTCAATACCGCCGAAGAGACGATTGAACTTATTCAGTTAGTCGATAGTCCTGCTTGCCGACTTCACCTTGACGTAAAAGCAATGAGTGATGAATCTAAGTCCATACCTGAAATAATAAAAGATAGTCAAAACTATATAGCTCACTTCCACGCAAATGACCCAAACCTGAGAGGGCCTGGAACTGGGGACGTAAAATATGACCCCATAGTTGATGCTTTACGTTCCATTGAATATAATAAATATATTTCTGTTGAGGTCTTTGATTACACTCCAGATCCTGAAACGATTGCAACTGAGAGTATCAATTTCCTTAAAACAGTATTTTCAAAATAAAAAAGGCAGCTACTCCATAAAAGTAACTGCCTAGATGATAAATAATGGAAAGACTAGGGAATCATTATTCTCTCACCAATTCTGATGAGACTTCCATTGATTCCATTTGCTTGTTGAAGAGCTGCAACCGTAGTGCCGTAGTTTCTTGAAATACTATATAAGGTGTCACCTTTGCTTACTGTATGAACACTCTTGGATGAAGGTGCTGTGTAAGTTGGTTGAGAAGAGTAATTACTAACGGGTGCAGGTGGCTCAATACCGAAATCACCCCCAGTCGGTGGGACATATGGATCACCTACCGGCTGATTGTAAAAATCACTAGAAGCATAGGGATCACTGTAGGGTTGTCCCTTACCTTTATCTTGATAAACACTGACTCCAGTCTTTTTACTTCCAACACAAGAAACGCCAAGTAGAGAAATTAAAATTAGGGTAATTAAGCTGATAGAATTTTTCATAATTTGATAAAATCTTAGGTGATCAGATATTTTACATATCTTAACTAAAAGTCAAGATAAGTCCTCAATTCAATCAATAAAGTTGCTCTTTAATTATTAAGTAGAGACAAAATCCAATTATTTGCTCAAAACAACCACTGTTTAACGGCGATTAAAGAGCTCCCTAATCTGATCTATATCAACGTTTTCAGGAATCCCTCTTCGACCACCATTTCTACCACCCCCTAGATTCAATCCCTCTAGTGCCTTCCTGGCATCGTCAATATTGGTATTTCCAAGCCCGCCCGCAGGGTTAGCAGACTTCGATTTTTGATTAGCAATTTCTGCCTCTTTTCTTTTCTTTTCTGCCTCTTCAAATGTCCCAGGATCTACCTTGCCAGAAATATAGCCTTCGAGGTCATCAAGCCATTCATCTATATTTTCATGATCCGGATTGGTCCTCACAAGGGCTACCATTAATGTTAAGGCCTCTCTACTCTGACCTGCTCTTAGTAAGTCCATATATTTGAACCATTTGAGTTTAGGAAGTGTTTTATTTTTAAAATTGGCCTCTGCCTCACTACTGTTTTCCGAAGCTACAATCTTTATTTCTTGGGACATCCTTTTATCCCAGGCCTGCATTAACTCTTTAACTGTTTCTGTTGTACGGTACCTAGGCATGATCGTTGATTCATAAATGCCACTAACATCCATCGGCGACCTTGGCCAATTTTTGAGACCTACAAGAGTTGATTGCAAGTCGTATACTTGAGCGAACGTCGAACCCGTAGCTCCAGAGCTTAAAATTCTTTTTGATTTACCTATATATGGATAAGCAGAAATACAATTATCCATCAAAGTAATTAGTTCTGGAATAAGACTATCACGCTCCTCCTCTTTAAGGTTGGCTGCCCTTATCGTAAGAATAAGAAATTGAAGCTGTAACCTTCTCGCCGTGCCATGCTCTCTGGAACTTAAATAATCTTTATTCTTAGCTTTCCAATCACGATATTCTGACTCCTTTGCTCCCTTCCTAGTAAAATTCATTTCCTTGTAGCACTTAAGATAGAACTCATAAGCCGATATATTAGACGACGCGGCTCCTCGGTAAGCGGCAAGCGCGGCGCTATTGACTCCAGTACGCCCCTTTATGACGCCTGTTTTGATTTTATTAATCGTGTCCAACATCTGCTTCTTTTCAGTTGGAGTAAGTGGCTGGTTTTGGGCCATCAATGAACTAAAAGGTACTGCCATTAAAATGACGAGAGAGTATAATTTAGTTAGGTTCATAATTGAAAAATAAAGCTTTAGAGCCTAAAAAGCAACTCCGTTCCCTAATAACCCTATTTTAAGAGATATATTTGATGTTCTTATGTAATAAGCGCCTAAGGGTTTAAGAAAGCTGAGATTTAATGCCTATTAGTCTAACAAACGAGCTTTTCTAATTCATTGAAATGATGGCCATGAGAAATCCTCTCTAATTTCTCATGAATTTCCATGACTGTCTCTTTTAGGGTCGAGGTACCAGCCGTTAATCCAACATCATTGAAACCTTCAAACCAATTTGGATTAATATCCGATGACCTTTGTATATGAATCGTGTGAGCACCAAATTCTTTAATAGTATTCACAAGCTGAATAGTATTGTTACTATTAGCTCCTCCAACAACAATTACCAGATCACAAATTTCTGATAAATTCCTCGCAGACATCTGTCTGTTTTTAGTAGGTGCACATACGGTATCTATAAACTTAACATCAGATTTCCTTTTGCTAGATCGAATACGATTAACTATACATTCCACTCGATCAATTCTTTGAGTTGTTTGAGAAACAATACCGATTTTCTTTTCATTAGGTATATTTGAAATATCAGTTTCGCTTTCGACTACTAGAGCCTCAGGAAAATCTCCAATTAACCCTTTAACCTCTACGTGCTCTTTTTTCCCAATAACGACTGGGAAGTACCCAGAAACAACTAACTCTTCCAAGGCTTGATGTGCTTTATGAACTAATGGACAAGTAGTATCTATTATTTTTCTGTCCTCAGATTTCCAAGCCTCCTTGTCTTTATCTGAAGCCCCGTGAGCCGTTATAACTACAGTTCCCTTAACTCGGTTGACTGGCTCATGAAGTTCGGCTTGTTGTACACCGTTATCTTTTAACTCTTCATCAACTATAGGATTATGAACTAACTGGCCAAGAACAGTTACCCTATCATCATTAAAGGTCTTCCGCGTCGCTTTAATGGCATCTCTCACTCCAAAGCACATTCCAAAGTGAGATGCCAAATGAATATTAAATTTATATTTCTTCATATATTTATTCCTTTTATTTATATACTTTGTCACACAAAGTTTTCTTTCAAAAAATTTTGGTTAATCTCCTTGTTTTACGATTTGTTCGAGAATTTTAAGGTACTGATTGAATGCTTTTTTTCCTGAACTAGTTAAGAAATAGTACGTAACTTTTCTACCCTTTAGTTCTTTTTTCTTATTAAGATATCCAGCTTTCTGCAAAGAACGGAGATGAGTAATTAAGTTGCCGTCACTCATTTTAAGCTGATCCTTCATGTCCTGAAAACTCCATGAACCACGTGAAGCGAGGAGAGTCATAATTGAGAGTCTCCCCTTCTCATGAATGATTTTGTCAATTTTATCAAAATCTATCATTCAAAATAATATCAATTAGTTTTTTTCTTTACGGATTAAAACACCGATACCATGACCAATGTGTAGAATGCCAAATGTAACTATCATCATGATTGAGGCAGAACCTAGATAATCCACACCAAGCACTGGAGCGAAGGCGGCTTTGAATTTCATCCATATCAAAAAGAATAACGACCCAAAGACAATAAAAGCCCAACCTAATCTTTTAAGTGATCTTGGAGCCACCTCTCCCATGGCCAGTAGAGCTGCCCCATAACATAAAATCCAAACTAAACTACATAATTCAATATCAGTCTTAGCAGCTTCAAAAGAAATAATTCCACCAGCGATAGCTGCTGGTGCCGTCCGTATAATCGTTAACTTAACCCCAGATGAAATAAACTTTTTACCTTCATTTTTTGCCCTCCTAAAAAGCAAAAATCCATTAAATCCATCTCCAATAAGTAAAGCGACTACCCAAGTCCAAAAATATTTTGCCCCATCAACATATTCTCCATTTTTTTCCTGAATAAAAAAATAAACACCCACGATAACTGCTAATACCCCACCAAAGATGGCCGCCGGTGCTGACAATGCTCGATATACGGTCGCTTTTTCCATCATGCTCCTGATCACCTTGAGCTGATTGAGCGCTTTTTCTGAGTCGTTCATTACATTACTTTGTAATACAAAGTTAAATTTACAAGCATTTTTTTATACTTATTTAATCCAATTCTAAGACGAATTTTATGATGCCTTTTGCAATCAACAATTTTTATACATTTAGGAGTGCAAAACCCAATAAATTCTGAATAGAATCAAATTTATAAATTACCTTTTCATTAAAAGAAAAGGCCCCCTTAATTCGGTAAAATATGATAAAAAAAAATCCATTTGAGGATTCTATTTTTACACCATCAAGAGATCAAAAAAGACTTGATGGATATGACCTTTATCCGAACCAATTAAAAAGATTAACCGAAGAGATCAGCTCAAAAAAATTGAATGGTGATCAGGCTAATCAAATTATAATGGTCAGCTCTCCTGAGGCTGGACACGGTAAAACCCATTTGATATCTAAAGCCATTCAAAACGCATCCGCTAAGAACAGACTATTAGAAATTAAAATACCTGAATTAGAGCATTTTAATTTTAATGATGTTTTAAAGACAGCACTTAAATCACTTTATAGGAAAGAGCCTAAAGTAGAGAGAGTAAAAGAACTATTTGGCGTTCTTATCGGTGACTTAATTCAAACCGGTATTGTTCCTGTCGCCAATAAAAGTACCGCCAAAAAAGCATTGCAGAATCATTATCTGAATATGCTTGATACTAATGATGATAATTCACTCATTGCTAAATGGTTCAAGGGAAACTTTGATGCATTATATCCTCATCTCGTAAAATCATTAAATAAGCTCTTTAATATTTCAGAAAAATCCGGCAACTTTTGGATTCAGACCCTCTACGACTGCGAATTAATCGGGCTCGACAAGACGATAGAGAATTCAACTGACTACACTGATAAAGAGTCCCATTTATTATTAAAGGAATATCAAAATTTATTTTTTAGTGATCAGCATTTAATTTTTTTAATTGATAACATTGATGACATTTTTGACGATAACCAAAAGTGTATCAAAATCGCCAAACTATTAATCAAACTAAGTGAATTAGATTTTTCATCGACCACAATTTTTTCGGTCAATGACGATCTTTGGGAGTCTTCTTTTAAGGATTCAATTCCAAGCGCATTAAAAGATAGAATCAACGAATCCAATCTAAGGCTAGATGGATTCAATTTTGAGACAGCAAAAAAGTTTTTAATAGATCGCATATTATCCTCAAAGAATGACAAAGAAACGGTCAATGGTATTCTACAGGGTATTAATTTAGAAAATTTATTTACACTTTCTCGTAACAAGAAAAGGCCCTCTGCAAGGTATCTTCTAAGGATAGCTTCTAAGCAATGGAATAATATGGAGACTCAAAGGACTCAGCTTAATGTAAGGGAAGCTGAAAAGGATACTATCATTTTGGAAGATTCCACTGCTGCAGTGACCTCAATCAAAGAAATGATGAAAGAGGTCAATGAAAGGGCAAAAGTAAAACCTGAAAACACAACTTCATTTTCACTACCACAAGAATTAAAACCTCTATTTAAAGAAATTGAAGACACTGCACCGGAATCCGTAAAGGATTTTGCAGAACACCGAAACGAATTATACTCGAGTCATCAGAGTCTATTCGACGTTGAGGCTCTAAAATACACTCTCAAAGTCGCCGGAAAAAGATCCCCAATCATTGAGTATAAAGAATTAAAAATAGACAATAACTTGGAAGCCAGTTCATGGCTTTCTAATGAAACTGAATTTCTTTTTGGATTTGAGCCTCCTGAAAAAACAAAATATTGGATAGAGCTCATCAAAGAATCCCAAAATTCCAAAGCCAAGGAATCTAAAATAATTGCATTCTCCAATAATGATTCAGGTAAATTGGAATCCAATCATTTCGATGAAATCATTCAGGAGAAAATTAATGTCGTTCAACTCAGAAGAGAAGACCTCGCATCATTAGCTGCCAGTAATACAATAATTCAGGAATCCGATGACGAAGGAAAAACATTTTCTCAGCTTGCTCCTGAGTTGAATGCTATTTGGAAAAAAATTACAAAAAGCGCCTAATTGATCTAATTCAATTCAGGCCTGTCAGGAAATGATGCCAGCATCTTGTAGTAAGGCCCCATTGAGGACAGCAGCTCCTTCCATAAATCCTCGTCAGCATCCAGACTCGCAGCAATCGGAACCGCTTTACGAGTAATCCATGAATTTTGTTTAAGTTCATGTTCTAGCTGACCTTCTGCCCATCCAGAATATCCAACAAATGCTCTTATGAAAAATCCTTCTCTGTATCGATGAAGGGCTTCCTCGGATGATAAATGCGTGTCATAACCAAGTTCTTCGCCCTTAGCATCCCAATTAATGGAGGCGAAGGTGAGCTGATCTGAACTCACTGGACCTCCTAAAAACACTGGCAGGTCTCCCAGCTCTCGCATCTCATCAATTTGTATGAGATCAGAAACTTTTTTCCCCATAGGTTTATTAAGAATAAAACCAGCCGCTCCATCGTCTTGTTGATGATTAGTTAAAAGTAGAACACTTCTCTCAAAACCGGGATCTTTTAAAGAAGGATCTGCTAGGATCAATGATCCCTTAAGACATAATTGTTCAGGCTCTTCAAAACTCACTTTTTTATATTGTATATGAAAACAAATTGATCAAATAATTCAAATCGAAATTCAAAAAAATAATCAATAATTTTTATCTAGGATCAAACGTGCGATTTGTTATACAGTATTTACTATGCTTGATCTTATCGATATTCTCAATTCGGGAACAGAATTGAATGATTCTCAATTAGAATTCGCCGCGGGCCAACTTCTTAATGAAAATGAAGATATTGCAATAAAGACACAATTTCTAAAATCACTCGCAAATAAGGGAGAAACTCCCTCAGAAATTGCCGGTTTCGTAAAAAATTTCCTTAAGCATGCAGTTGATCCAAAATTCAGTTCAGATGACTGCCAAGGGCCAACCATTGATGTTTGCGGTACAGGGGGCGACAAACTTGATCTTTTTAATATTTCAACGGCTTCAGTTTTTGTATTGGCGGCTGGAGGCGCGTCAGTTGTAAAGCATGGCAATCGTGGCATCACCTCCAAGAGTGGAGGCGCCGACGTTCTTGAAGAACTCGGTGTTCCTATCGATCTTCCTGTGGATGACCTACGCCGGTGTGTTCTTGAGAACGGTGCTGGTTTTTTATTTGCTCCGTTATATCACCCTGCCTTTAAAGCCGTCGTACCTGTAAGACAAGAGTTGGCAAAGGAAGGCATCAGGACAGTCTTTAATCTAATCGGACCTCTTCTTAATCCAGTTGGTCCAGACTATCAATTAGTTGGCGTATTTGATTCCACTTTAACGTCCACCTTTGCTCAAATACTTGGTAAACTTGGCAGGAAAAGAGCATGGGCGGTGCACGGCCAAGGACCAAACAACGAAGGTATGGATGAGATGTCTCTATGCGCAGAAACTAAAATTTCTGAATGGAATTCTAATGAGGTCAATGAATTTAATATAGAACCCCAAGAATTTAACCTCTCACCTTGTGAACTTACTGACTTAAAAGGAGGAGACCCGAAAGAAAACGCATCCATCATTACTTCTATCTTGAAAAATGAAGAACAGGGGCCAAAGCGTGAAATTGTAGCTCTTAATGCTGCTGCAGGGTTTGCAATTAGCGGAATCGCAAAGGACATCGGAGATGGATTAGAGATCGCCTATCGCTGTATAAATGATGGAAAAGCAATGGCAAAATTGGATTCGCTAAGAAACTTTAGAGCCTCTTAAGAATCTTCCTGATCAAAACTCCACCTCTCCTTCTTACCTTTGCGTCCAGAAGGTTTTGGTTTTTTTGAACTTCTTTCAATGATTCGAGAAGGTGAATTCTCCTCATTTTTTAGGACTCTGACCTGGTCACGACAGTCCTCACAGAATTCTTCACCGTTGGCAGCGACCCTAAACACCAGCTCTTCATCGTCCTGTTCGGTTTTGCCACAATACTTACAATAATGAAAAGCCTCATTAGGGCTTACTTTGGCCTTTTCAAATTTGTTCCTTCGGCTTGAAACTTGGGCCTTAACCTCAATCGATTTTTTCATTCCAGGAACAAAAACAACAAAAAAGTTCATGAGTGAAATAAGTATTAGCGCAGCAACAATAAGACTTTGG
>JACETS010000044.1 GCA_013911195.1 Verrucomicrobiales bacterium
ATTATGATCACGAATAAAAGCTCTCCATTTTCCATCAGGTGAAACCTCTCTACTGGGCTTAAATGAATCTGTTTGTTGTTCTTTTTGTTTATTTGTTTTATCACGCTCTGACCCTTTGGACTGACCCGGGAATTGCGATTTATCTATTTCACTAATATTATAATTATTTAAATCACACTTATAAGTACGCCCCATTGCTTGAAAATAGAGCTCGTCCTTTTTTACATCAAAATTAAGACGATCGATTGGTAGGTTTGATGAAACTGTCTTTGCCTTTGTAATTGATGACAAGGATTCCGCTAGCTTTTTATGATTAAAGGCGAGACGACGCTCGCCTTTTTCTACATCAACAAAAATAAACTCTCGCGCGCCTTTAGGCAGATCATTACGATACCAAAAATGAGAATTATCCTCAGACCATTGCGGATTGATTTTAGATTTATAAATGTTGGCATGGCTTATACCCGAAAGAGAAGCAATAAATCCGAGAGTAAAAATTAAAACCTTTGATATAATAGTTTTGCTATTTTTTTTCATAGTCGTTTATCAAAGATTGATATTAAATCACTGCTATGGCAATCAACAATCATTTACTCGATTAGAAAAAAGGCGAGGGCGGGAATCGAACCCGCGATACCGGTTTTGCAGACCAGCGCATTACCACTTTGCTACCTCGCCATTAAATTAAATGATTTATCTAAGTAAGATTTCTTAGGCAGCAAGTTAGATATCCTCAGGTGTTAAAGCTGTCAATGGCTGGTAAAGCTTTTAATCACTCTATTTATTTAAGGAATGCTTACCAATTCGAGTAAATGGTGATATTTTATCTGTAAAGTTCATGAGAGCACTTATTCAAAGGGTATCTTCGGCATCCGTTCAAATTGATAATAAAGTATTTAGCAAAATAGGGAATGGACTTCTAGTTTTGTTGGGCATTGAGAATGAAGATTCTGATTCCGATATTGAATGGTTAAGCTCAAAAATATCTCAGATGAGAATCTTTGATGACAAAAACGACCACATGAACCTTTCGGTCAATGATATCAATGGTGAAGTTCTTGTCGTCAGCCAATTTACTCTTCACGCGAGTACTAAGAAAGGAAACAGGCCTTCATACATTCGAGCTTCAAAACCAGATCACGCCGTTCCGATGTATGAAGCATTTATTTTGCAGATGAAAGATAAGATACTGAATGGTGTATCCTCAGGTCAATTCGGTGCATGCATGCAGGTCGACCTCGTCAATGATGGCCCTGTAACTATTTGGATTGATTCCAAGAGTCGCGAATAGATTTTACGATTCCTCGGTCTTTTCTTCTCTGACTGTTTTCTGTCTCAGTCGAATTGCAGTACCACAGTACATACATCTCATCCAACGAAAAAGAATCAGATGAAGTGCGCTACCAAATACATAACCTAATAAAGGCAATCTATGTGCAAGTCGGTGTTTGTCACATCGTCTAGATCTATACAAGTGACAGCTGCATACCCTACACCTTGTCTGCTGAGTAGCTACAAAATGAATAATACATAATAACAAAAAACTACTTACTACAGGAAGGACAACCCAGAGTCCAAATTCTGTTGTATTAACATATAAAGATAAAGGAAGAATGACAAGCGTTGCGATCAATGAAAACCGCGTCATCAAAACAAGTAGACTTGTAAAAACTAATTTCCCCGGCTCAGGATAAGGAAGGCCTCGCTCTATAAATTTAGGAAACCTCCCGGACAAAAAATTAGGCTTCTCTTCTAAACCGGTCCTACTACCTACTCGTCTTCCCTCAAGAGGGCTCACTTTAGTTTTACCCTCTCTATACTCGTCAACGCTAACTATATTTGATTTATCAAAAAAATCTTTTTCAGACTCTTCAGATTGAAAAGGCTTAACTTCATTGATTTCTATTGTATTCGAACTTGTTAAATCAACAGGTTCATTGCCTGTAAGAGGGCTATTAAATTTAAGGGCTTCTATTGGCTCCTGGGCATTGTTGGTGATTATAACCTCTTCGAAGTCATCAATATCATTTTCATCAATAGAATTTATTTCGGTCCAATCTATAGAAGATCCATCATTATTTCCATCATCTGAGGAAATAAATGATTCTTCTTCTTTAGAGCTGTCTGAATTGATGCCCACTAATTAATTCCAATTTTATTTGGTAAAGATCTACACAGTTACGATAGGTTCTGCAACATTTCCTGCAGCTGCTCTAACTTTTTTCTCAAAGAGTCTTTTCGGTCAAGGTTTTCTTGCACGATTTCAGCAGGGGCACGCTCGGTAAAATTAGGATTAGATAGTTTTCCTTGTATCTGCTTTAAATCCTTATCCGTTTTATCGATTTCCTTATTAATTCTGGTTTTTTCAGCTTCAATATCAACGAGACCCTCAAGGGGCATAAACATTTTCCCAATTGGAGTGAGGAAAGTAGGGGTGCCTGGACTTACCTCATAAGTATCATCAATTATTATTTCTCCAGCACCACTAAGTAGTTTAAAAACATCTAACTCGTCAATGACCCAAGTTTCTTGGGGTTGAAGATAAAATTTTACATTACGGTTGGCCGCCAAATTGTACTGTGCCTTGATGTGCCTAGCCTTTGTAGTAGCTTCATGAATTGCATTCGTTCTCTGACCTGCTTTAAGAACTAAATCTTTATCATATTTATCAAGTATCTTTTCATTAGGCAGGATTCGCTGCATTAAAAGCTCACCGTCTTTACCAAACCCAAGTTTTTCCCATAGTTCCTCTGTAATGTGAGGCATATAAGGATGAAGCTGAATTAAATATCCTGAAAGAATTGTATCAACCACAGCCAATACTGTCTTCTTACGGCTCTGATCAGCATCATTCCTCAAGCACAACTTAATTGATTCAAGATACCAGTCACAAAACTGACTCCAGAAAAAATCATATAAACGGTTAGCAATTTCTTGGAATTTATATGATGAATATCCTGCGCTAAGTTCATCATTAAGAGAATCTAGCTTTTGAAGAATATCGATATCATAGATAGATAGTTTATCGACTTCAGGAAGTTCGTTGACTCCATCGGTAGCTCCCTGCATCTGACGAAATCTTGATGCGTTCCACAATTTATTTGCAAAGTTACGACCTTCTTCTACCTGAGGATAGTCCCTGCCCCCTTCATCATCTTTGTTATTATTTTCAATGAATCTAACATCTGTCCCAGAAGGAGCGATTCGCATGATTGAAAATCTAAGTGCATCAGCCCCATACTTAGCTATGAGATCTAGCGGGTCTGGTGAATTGCCCAGACTCTTAGACATTTTTCTGCCTTTTTTATCTCTAATTATACTTGTAAAGAAAACGTTGGAAAAAGGCTTCTCACCGGTAAACTCATAACCAGCCATGATCATTCGAGCCACCCAAAAGAAGATAATATCGGGTCCTGTTACAAGATCGGCCGTAGGATAAAACTTTTTTCTTGTTGGTTCATCCATCGTTGCAAAAGGCCATAACCATGAGCTAAACCAAGTGTCTAAAACATCATCGTCTTGAATCCAATTGTCTTGATCTTCAGGAGGCTCAATCCCTACATGCAAAGCATCTCCAGCTGTTTCCTTATCAAGTGACTCGGCTCGTTGAAGCTCTTCGGCTCTGTCTTTTCGATACCAAACTGGAATGCGATGCCCCCACCACAGCTGTCTACTAATACACCAATCCTGAATATTCTGCATCCAGTGACTGTAAGTTTTGGCCCACCGCTCCGGTCTGAATTGAATGTCTTTTTCAGCAACGGCAGAAGTTGATTCTTCAACTTTTGGATATTTCAAAAACCATTGCATTGAGATTCTAGGCTCAATTGGAACATCTGCTCTTTCGCTAAATCCTACATTATTTTCATAATCTTCGACCCTGTCGAGTAAACCCATGCTTTCAAGTTTTTCAGCAACATGATTCCTGGCTTCAAAACGATCCATCCCAGAAAATTCTTCTCCAGCAAGTTCATTAAGTGATCCATCAGGATTAAGAACATCAATAATTTCTAAATTATTTTTGATACCTATTTCAAAATCAGCTTTGTCATGTGCCGGAGTAACTTTAAGAACACCTGTACCAAATTCTGGATCAATGTGTTCGTCGGCTATAATTGGTATTTCAGCCTTAGGAAAAGGCCTGAGTGCTTTTTGACCGATTAGATCTGCATACCTTTCATCATTTGGATTAACTGCAACTGCACTATCACCCATTAGAGTTTCCGGTCGAGTCGTTGCAATTTCTAAAAACTCTCCTTCACGTCCTACGATTTCATACCTCATGTAGTAAAGTTTACTTTTTTGAGGTTTCATGATGACTTCTTCATCTGAGAGTGCTGTTAATGATGAAGGGCACCAATTCACCATTCTTTTTCCTCTATAGATTTTTCCACTCTCAAAAAAGTGAACAAAGCATTTTTGGACCTCGATAGAATAATCAGGATCCATGGTGAATCGCTCTCTGTCCCAATCGCATGAGCAACCTAACTTTTGAAGCTGTTTAATAATAATTCCACCATGCTTTTCTTTCCATTCCCATGCACGATCTAAAAAAGCTTCACGACCTATGTCGCGTCGCCCCTTACCCTCAGACTCTCTTAAATGTTTTTCTACTTTTGATTGAGTCGCAATACCTGCATGGTCAGTACCAGGCAACCATAGAACTTCTTTACCTTTAGCTCGAGCACGTCTCGCTAGAACATCCTGAATAGTATTATTAAGAACATGACCAAGAGTTAATACTCCCGTAACATTAGGTGGTGGGATTACAATACCGTAATCTGATTTATCAGAATCAGGGTTTGCATGGAATGCTTTTGCGCTAATCCACTTGGAAAACCACTTTTCTTCAACTTCTGTTGGTTCGTAAGCCTTTGGTATTTCGACTGACATGAGATCGGAAATAACTTGATTGGAACCCAATTTGCAAAATCTAATTAATGGTGAATTAAATAATAATATAATTATATTGCCCTTATTCCCAAAAATTCAGTTAAAAACCCCCTTTTTGCCCTGATCAATTCTTTACATAAATTTGAAAAAAAATGTATCTGTAAGCCCCTATTACTGGCTCTTGCGGTTTTCTTTCTAATAAATTGCATAGCCCGTGGAGAAGCATGGACGGTCATTAAGCACAGTGGGCGTGATTATGTGACTGCCAAAAACATAAAAAATTTTTATAGGTTCGATGCTCTCAACATTTCAAATGGATCATTAAATTTCAAGTCTTCCAAGATTAACATGACCATCAAAAATGGATCTGATAATCTATATATAAACACGGTTCTATTTAGACTAAGCTATAAAATTATTCAAAAGAATGGTCATTATCTTTTCTCAAGAATTGATCTAGCTAAGTTAATTGATCCTGTTCTTCGTCCAAGCTACATAAAAACTGCAAAAAGATTTGATACTGTGATTATTGATCCTGGTCATGGGGGTACTGACCCGGGAAGCGTAAATGGTTATGGTAAGGAAAAAGATTTTAATTTAAGACTGTCCAAGATTTTAATGAAGGATCTGGAGCGCAAGGGATTCAGAGTAAGGATGACAAGATCATCAGATGTTTATCCAACATTAGGGCAACGAGTACAATTCGCTAACAGAATACCTAATGCGATATTCGTCTCAATTCATTTTAATTCTTTTGTGAGCAACACTGCGAAAGGCATAGAAACTTACGCTCTAAGCCCCCAAGGCTCTGGAACTCATAATGATCGAGGAATTCGGAATAGCTTCTTAGCGGGGAATAGAAGAGATTCTGAAAACATCGCACTAGCAACAGCAGTTCATGCATCAGTGATGAAAAAGTCACAGGCTGAGGACCGCGGAATTA
The DNA here is from genome assembly GCA_013911195.1 of Verrucomicrobiales bacterium. Classification (GTDB taxonomy): domain Bacteria; phylum Verrucomicrobiota; class Verrucomicrobiia; order Verrucomicrobiales; family DEV007; genus EC70. The sequence goes on from JACETS010000044.1 coordinate 5,837, forward strand.
AGAGAGATCGATTTACTGTACTAGCCGGCTTATCTATGCCAGCTATCTTGGTAGAGGGAGGTTTTTTGAGTAATCCAACCGAGGCAAAAAAAATCGCAAGCTCCTCTTATTTGTCAATACTATCCAGTGGGATAGCAAATGGAATCGTGACTTACAGAAATGCTCTTCGCTAGCTAGATATCCTACTTACTTTGATTCTTTCAGAATTTATTATTGAAGATAAAACGCTGAAATCATCTTCAGGCGTACCACTGATGATATAATAGGTGTAATGATTCCACTCCTCCAACTCAGATTTGGCAGTTACCATTCTTAATTCAAAAGTCTCGTCATCTTCACTGCCTCTACCCCGCAATCTAGATTCAAGTTCTGATACATCCTTGGTTGTAATGAAAATATCGACCAGAGCATTAGAAATAACTGAATCCTGGCATTCTCTTACCTGTTGAGCTCCTTGGACATCAATATCCATTATAATATCGATCCCATCCTCAAGAGCATCTTTAACAGAGCTTTTTAAGGTTCCATAATTCCATTTGTGCACAATTGCATGCTCAAGAAATTCATCGTTTTCAACTTTTGAATTGAATTCATCCTTATTTAAGAAATGATATTCTTTCCCATTAACCTCTCCCTCTCTGGGTTTTCGAGTAGTACATGAAATGGAAAATTTCATATTATCAAACTCTTCAAGTGCCCTTTTTAAGAGAGTCGATTTGCCAGATCCTGCAGGCCCCGAGAGCAAAAACAAAATGCCTGATCGCGATTTTTGTATCTGATATAAGTTTTGCATGATGATTTATTCTACGTTCTGAACTTGTTCTCTTATTTTCTCAAGTTCGGTTTTTGACTCCACTATTATTTGGGCAATTTCTGCGTCATTAGCCTTACTTCCAATAGTATTTAATTCACGACTAATTTCCTGAACAAGAAAATCTAATGGCCTTCCAACCGCCTCTTCACTATTAAAATATTTTTCTGATTGAATGAAATGACTTTGGAGTCGAGTTATCTCCTCCGAGATATCACATCGTTCTGCAAAAATTCCGATCTCTTTAACGACGCGCTCATCATCCAAATTCAAATCTAAGCCCGAGGCTGATAATCTTTTGAATAAATTTTCTCGGTGATACTCCACAACTTTTGATGAGCGTTTAGAAATCAGGTCTAGATTCGAACGCATTATATTTAATCGGGATTCAAGGTCTGCTTTCAAATATGCGCCCTCGTCTAATCTCATTTGGATCAAATTCTTAATTGCCTCAGACACAGTGCCTTCGATAATCGACCAAGCATGATCGGGTTCAGGCAAATTAACTCCAAATGTTATTACCCCATTGGCTCGCATCGGATCAAAGTTTTTCCTAAGACTTTCATTGTTGAGTTTCGACTCCAACTTCTCTAATGCAAGATAGTACTGTTGCGCTAGGTCTTCGTTAACATTAAGCACTCCTCCCTCCGAACTTGATGCTTTGACATGAATATTGACATTGACTCTTCCTCTAGAAATCGATTTTTTCACGATCTTTCTAATCCGAGTTTCAAGAGAAACTAATTCTCGTGGCAAGTTTATCACGATGTCTGCTTGTTTTCTATTAACAGAGGAAATTTCTACGCGATAGATAAGGTCATCCTTAAGAATTTCACCATTTCCAAATCCAGTCATACTTTTCATATCCTTTTAAGAAAAGAGCCAACAAGCCTGAATGACAAACTCAAACTAACTAATTAAAGGAAATTCTATGTCTTGAGTAGAATAATTGCTAGCCGGCAACTTTATAATCTCGATTGAATTGAACTTTTATTTTTTCTCAATAATTCAAATTAATGCATGCTGACAGGGAATATTGACTTCGTAAATCCAAGCCTTATGTTGTTGTTCGCCTGAATTATGAAAGAGCTAAGAAATAATTTTGCAGTAATGACTGAGGTTAACTTGCCACAATCAGTTCAGTTACTATTTCTTGGCGAATAGGTTAGAAAACCAATTATCGTAAAAATCGAAATGAATATTGGTGATTTTTCTCCTGAATCTAAATGAAGCCATCAAGCCTAAATAAATATAGCTCATTTGAAAGCATTGAGCTTCCAAACCGCACATGGCCAGATAAAAAGATTTCTAGTGCACCAATATGGTGCAGTGTTGACCTCAGAGATGGAAATCAAGCTCTGGCCATTCCGATGAACATCTCTCAAAAGCTTGAACTCTTTGAATTACTTGTAGAAATAGGATTTAAAGAAATCGAGATAGGCTTTCCTTCGGCTTCTGAAACTGAGTTCAACTTTGTAAGAAAACTAGTCGATGATAATCTAATACCTGAGGGGGTAAAATTACAATGCCTTGTTCAAGCACGAGAACATTTGATAAAAAAAACTTTCGAGGCAATTGATGGTGTTCCTAATGCAATCGTTCACATTTATAATTCTACTTCACCCCTACAAAGAGAGATTACTTTTGGTGGAGCTACCAAGAGTGACATCAAGAAAATAGCTGTTGAGGGCACTCAACTCATCAAGGAACTCGTTAGCACGGTCCCAGAGACAAATGTGGATCTTGAATATTCTCCAGAAAGTTTTTCTGATACCGAAATCGAATTTGCTCTTGAGGTTTGCGAGGGCGTCATGGATGTATGGGAACCAAATACAACCAAGCCTATAATTTTAAATTTACCGGCAACAGTTGAGTGGACTACTCCTAACGTCCACGCTGACCAAATTGAATGGTTTTGTAATAACCTAAAGAATAGGGAATCAGCTATAATAAGTCTGCATACCCATAATGACAGAGGTACTGGCACAGCCGCCACAGAATTAGGGCTTATGGCGGGTGCCAACAGGGTCGAGGGAACCCTTTTCGGCAATGGTGAAAGAACTGGTAATCTTGATATAGCAACGGTTGCTCTCAATATGAACAGCCATGGCATCCAGACTGGTCTGGACTTCTCAGATATACCAAAGGCAAGAGAAGTATACGAGCGCTGCACACAAATGAAAGTACCTGACAGGCATCCATACGCTGGCGATCTAGTCTTTACCGCATTTTCAGGAAGTCACCAAGACGCAATCAAAAAAGGCATGGATCGTCTAGACTCCTCCAGTAGCTCATGGGCGGTGCCCTACTTAACGATTGATCCAACGGACATCGGCAGAACTTACGAAGCTATCATTAGAATTAACAGCCAATCTGGTAAGGGTGGAATAGCATACATTCTCGACCGTGAATATGGTTTTGATATTCCAAAATCCATGCAACCAATTGTTGGAGCAAAAATCTATCAATTAGCTGATGACAAAGGTAAGGAGCTAACAAATCAGGAAATACTCGAAGCTTTTAAAAATGAATTTGTAAATGTCTCAAAAAGTTTCTTTCTAGAAAAATATGAGCTTTTACATAATGATCTCAATGATGGGCAGGTTTGCTGTGAGGCCAAAATCATCAATAACGGTGAACCTCATGAAATTAAGGGCAGTGGAAATGGTCCAATCAATGCTTTCGTTAATGCGTTGGAAAAGATTAATCAGAAAGACTTTAACCTTAAAGATTACCGCTCACATGCCATCAAAGGGGGGTCAGATGCTGATTCCGCTGCATATATATTACTAGAAAGCACTAATGGCAAAGAGGCGTGGGGATGTGGAGTAGATCCCTCAATCGAGATTGCTGGGGTCAAAGCTCTAGTCAGCTCATTAAACCTTTTAAAACAAAATTAAAAGAATTAATACCTGACCTCCACAAGATATAAACCATCAGGCTTTGCACAGTGCTGACATTTCAATTGGCCAGGATTCTGCAGCATTCCTTCAATCCAGTTAATATCCTCTTTACCTTCAGCAACACGCACAGCAGCGCCAACTAAAAGTCTTACCATTTTATAGAGAAAACCATTTCCTTTGAATGACATAGTTAATGTGTTTTGTTCTGAACTAACTTTGACAGAAAATATTGTTCTTTCAGTGTTGATTTCCTTACCATCACCACGATTAACGGCAAACGAGGCAAAATCATAGGTGCCAACATAGAGATCACATGCTCTTTTAAGCATTGAAATATCAAGGTTCTTAGGATGATGCCACACTTTGAGAAATTCATGAGGCAATAAAATCTGCGAGGTATTTATATGATATCTATAAGTTTTCGATTTTGCTGAAAATCTTGCATGAAAATCTGTTGAAACAAGCTCAGTACTAAGAACCCGTATTGTTGGTGGTAAATTTACATTAATTGCTCTCTGCCACTCATCAGCGGTCATCCTAGATTCTGGAGGAATTTCAAAATGAGCGACTTGACCTAAGGCGTGAACGCCCGTGTCGGTACGACCTGAACCATGCACCTTAATTTCGGCATGTGTGATTTTTTTTATGGCTAACTCCAGTGAATCCTGAACCGTCTTCTCTCCTGGTTGAATTTGCCAACCTTTGAAATGACTACCATCATAGGCAATCACAATTTTTAATTTATTCATGGTTAACAAAGTTCCCCCAGTGATCTGGCACTCTTAAAGGTTTACCTTCTGGCATCTTCACCAAAGCAAGCTGCTGCCTACATTCGACTAATATTTTTTGGTCCTCAATTCTTTTAATCTCAAAATGACACCAAAATCTAACCTTTGTCATTTCTGATAACCACCCCCTTACAATAATTTTATCCCCTAAAAGTGCTGGGCTCTTGTAATCAATTTCTGTCCTAACAACAGCCCCATATTTCTTCTCTTTGGACATCTCCTTGTAATCAAGCCCTAGCTCGATTCCCAAAAGGGTTCGATTCTCTTCAATGTATCTCAGATAGGCTATATTATGCACTACACCAGCTGCATCGGTATCATAAAACATTACCTGATTATTGGTTTCAATTATTGGACCTTTCATCACAGGAAGAATTTTCTAGGTTTATTGATTTTTTTCAAAATAATAATGCGAGTTCATTGATATCTAACAGAAAAGACCATCTTCTATGATTCTGAACCAATATATTACTTGCAAGCACAGTAGAGTATGAATTAAGGCATTAATAGATTTTATGTTTGAAGTTCGTGAAAAACCTCAACTCGTTGAGAGAGCTTTGCTTGTAGGGGTCTATTTGGATAAGTCCAAAGAAAAAGAGGCTTCAAGCCTTCTGGATGAATTAAATGAACTTGTTCAAACACTTGGTATAGGAATCATGGATAGTGTTCTTGTTAAGGTTCGAGAAAATTTTCCCTCACACTTAATGGGCAAAGGAAAGATGGCTGAGATCATTGAAAGATCTAAAGATCTCAACTGTGATTGTATTATTTTCGATAACGAGCTTTCTCCCAATCAACAAAGAAATTGGGAAAACGATTCTAAAATTTTGGTCATTGATAGGCAAGAAGTGATCCTTGATATTTTTTCACTCAGGGCCCGTACAAAAGAGGCGAGACTACAAGTACAACTTGCAAGGATGCAATATACCTTACCGAGAATGGCTCGTATGTGGAGCCACCTAGATCGGCAAGGTGGAGGTTCAGGCGGCGGCAAGGGTGGAGGTGGTGCCGCTAGAGGTGAAGGTGAAAAGCAAATCGAAGTTGATCGCCGACTTGCGCGTAAAAAAATTGATCGGGTTAAAGCTGAATTAGAAAAAGTCAGGCAACAAAGAAAAACTCAGCGAAAGGAAAGAAACCGTGCCGACCTTCCTCACGCAGCCATAGTGGGATATACGAACGCTGGTAAATCGTCTTTATTAAATGGTTTAACCGAAAGCAGTGTACTTGCTGAGGATAAACTCTTCGCAACCTTAGACACGACTACGAGGAAATTAGATTTAGAAGATGGACAAACCATCCTTCTTACTGACACTGTTGGTTTTGTCAGAAGATTGCCACATGGATTAGTTGAGAGTTTCAAAGCCACACTAGAAGAGGCGGTATTGGCAGATTTCTTAATTCATGTAATTGATGGAAGTTCTGAAAATGTAGAAGAGCATTATAAGACCACTCTTGAGGTTCTCAAAGAACTGGGAGCAGATGAAAAAAGAATCATATCTGCCATTAATAAAACTGACATAATTAGTCCTGAGAGGCTTCAAGAGCTAAAAAATATTTTTCCTGAGGCAGTTTTAATTTCTGTCCAAAAAAGGCACGGATTTGGGCGTCTTTTAGATAAAATCAATGAGATGCTATTGAGCAATATTGTGCGAAAAACCCTTAAAATACCGCAATCTCGGCAAGATTTGGTGGCTCTTTTACACCGCGAGGGCAAGATCTTGAGTCAGGATTACTGTGAAAACGACATAATAATAAATGCAATTTATTCAAAACGTTTCCTTGCGAAGTTTGCGGAATTCGTTATGGCTGAAAATGTAGAGAGTCCCGCTACGGGGGAATAAACAACTAACCACTAAATTTTATGAAGAAGATTTGGTCCCGTCTCGAAGGTGAACTAACATCAAAAGCAAGTGAAATAATAGAATCATTAAATCTCGGAGCTGATGAATCAGAAGTCGAAGCTCTAGAGGAATACATTGGTCAGGAACTACCCACAGATTATAGGGATTTCCTTGTTATGCACAATGGTCAAAGTCAGGAAAGTAACCCTGGTTTCTTTGACATGTTTAGCCTTATGCCTCTTGATCTCGTCCAAGAATCTTGGGATGAACTAGAGGGACTTAGAGATGATGCAGGAGAAGAGGAAACCTGCCCAGGGGACTGGTTGCCTTTCGCGGAGGACGGTTCAGGAGACATGCTCTGCGTAGAACTTGAAACAGGAGCTATTAGTAAATACGTAAGTAGTGACGAAAACGAAGAAATTGCGGATTCATTTGAAGGCTGGTTAGCTGATATTCATGCCATCCTAAAAAATGGCGAATTCAATTTTGATCCTGCTAGTGGCTTTGGAATTGAACCAAAAGGTCCTGATGAGCACGAAGAAGAAGAAGAAGAAGGCGCAGTCGATGATGATGATGATGTTGTCATGGATAGTGATGATGATGATGACGAAGCATCATTATCTTACACCTTCACAGCCAAAATGATCGAATTGTATGAAGGCGAGGAAAAGGTTGGTACGGTTCCATGGGGTGACATTATTAGGGTTAAAGTTTCTTCTTATGCAGGTGATCCACTAATTTCCATAAATCTTCCAGATGGAAGTGATCCTGAAGAACTCGAAATACCAGCAAATGTAGCCAACTCAGATAAGTTGTTTAAATACTTGGGTAAACTTAAAGGTTGGGACCAAGAAGCTTTTGATGAAGCTTTGAGTAACGCCGATAAAGACGAGGAGATCCTAGTTTGGGGATAAATTAGGGAGCTGCTAATGCCGCAGCCTTAGAGTCCTCATAACCTTTTTTAGCATTATCATAATCCTTCTGAGCACGCTCAGAAATTTCTGTGGCTTTTGCTTTGGCGTCCCTCTTCTCAGATGCCAAATCTGATATCTCCTTAAGGTAAAGTTGTGCGCTCGTCAGAACAGGAAGTGCTTTGGGATGAATCTTACCCTGAATTTCTTTCATTTTATCGGCAAGATCCCTTACATATTTACGCATTTCTCTGTCATTAAATTTATCCAGTCCATTACCCTGAGCAGAAATGATTTGCTGATCTAAATGAGACAAACATTTATCTAAGGAAAAAGTTTTTGATGTTTTTCTTGTTCTCAACCTAGCGTATGCAAATGCTGTTTTATTTTTAGGAGTAGCCCTACCCGCAGCAACAACTCTGCTCCAAACCTGAGCATTTGAAAGCATCCTTACGGAACGATCACGCAAAACTTTTTGAGCTTCACTCAGATCATTGAGCGATTTACCAAACCCAATTCCTTCGGAAATATCACGGGCAAAGTTTACTGCTTCATCAAGATCAAGACACGAAATAACCTGAGTCGAATTAATAGAAATCATGTCATTCTCAAGAATTAGGTCATCTAAAATAGCATCTGAAACTTGTCCCGTGAGAAAGTAGAATGTATCCTTTGCCACCGGGGCTTTCTTTCCTAGTGCGCTTGGCGTAGAAAATTGAGGCTTGGGCTTTCCTTCATCTGGATCCTCGCCCTGAGCATTAGCGGCTTGAGCGGCAAGCTTTATGGCTTGACCCAAAGAGCCCGGAGATCTTTTCTTATCAATATTAAAATTAATTTTTCCTGCTCCATCCATACCTCCAAAAAGAACTAAATTTTCGGGAACCTGAATTCCTCTCAAAATACATTCAATTAAAAATGCGGCTGCAAAATTAGGCGGTGCACTATCGGCCTGAATTTCATCAATGACAAAATGTACATTCTGATTAAAAGGCCAACCTTGACCTGAATACTTCCGAGGAAGATAGGTCATTACCGAAATCATGGGTTTTGTATTAAGTTTTGGTTTAGACTCAAATGTTGCCTGCATTGGACCGCTATCTTCTGCATCAATAATTTCTGCTCGAACTTCACTTACAACCATCTCAGGCACTTCTGTTGCGTGCATTCCAAGAACAACTTTAACACTGGCTTCTGTGATTTTGGGGCTTAATTCTTTTTCTCCAGGTTTCACAGGCAAAATGGCTCCAGATGATACTGGTTCATACTTTTTATTATCCCCTTCACCCGGTTTATTTTCTTTGGGCTTTGCCGCCATGACGTCCGCTTTGTTGGCACCCCATTGTTTTGGGTCTTTAAGCACAATCTGAGTGAAGGCTCCATTTTTGACTATTTTGCCATGAACAAATACATCTTTACCGATGGATTCATCGATTCCCCAATTCTCCTTAGAATCAAAGACATCAGATTTAATATAAAGTCTAAACAAGCTATCAGAGAACTGAATTCTAATGTCCGCAGTCTGAGGCGCACTATCAGAACTTCTAACCTTACCTTTAATGAGAACGTTTTTTCCGACTGCAGCTTCTATTGCTTTTTCATCAGTCACATCAATAAGATCCAGTGGCTTTTGGTTCTCGTCTTGTGCTATTAAATTAACGATAAAAATTGCAAAAAACCATAGAGTTATTGTTTGGAGCTTCATGAGTTTTCTAAAAATTGAATTATGTCCTGTTTGATCTAACCAAAAACGTCTTCACCAAATATTGCTTTTGCTGCTTGCGCGACATCTTTATCGCCACGACCTGAGCAGTTGCATATTATTAAGCCTTCTTTACCAAGTTTAGGTGCTAGTTTTCTAACACCAGCAAGACCATGAGCGGTTTCGAGTGCTGGTATTATTCCCTCTACAGTGGACACTTCTTGAAAAGCCTTCAAAGCCTCATCATCTGTGGCAAATGTATATTCTGCTCGACCAACATCTTTTAGATTCGCATGCTCAGGCCCAACTGCTGCATAGTCTAGACCCGCAGAAACAGAATGAGTGAGCTCAATCTGACCATCATCATCCGACAATAACCAAGTCTTCGTACCTTGCAAAACACCAAGCTTACCTCCCTGAAATCTTGCAGCATGTTCGCCACGACTGATTCCACGACCCCCAGCTTCAACACCTAGCATCTTCACAGACTCGTCGGCCAAGAATGGGTGAAATAATCCCATCGCATTACTACCTCCTCCGACACAAGCCACAAGATAATCTGGAAGCCTTTCTTCTCTTTCTAAAATTTGCTTTCTAGCTTCTTCTCCAATAACTCGATGAAAATCTCGGACCATCATTGGATAAGGATGTGAACCAAGCGCTGAACCTAGAATATAGTGGGTTGATCTAACATTAGTAACCCAATCTCGCATCGCTTCATTTACAGCTTCCTTGAGGGTTCTCTGCCCAGCTGTCACTCC
>JACETS010000045.1 GCA_013911195.1 Verrucomicrobiales bacterium
TTGGCAACCAATCCCAAAATGCCAATGGTTTTGAATACGAAGTACCAGCTTTTATGGTGCCGGGCCAGTAGGCTATTGCGGGTACTCTTATACCGCCCTCATAGAGATCACGCTTAAAACCTCTTAATGGACCATTGGAATTAAAGGTTTCATGTTTGTGTCCACCCTCGGAGTGTGGACCATTATCAGATGTGAAAAAAACGAAAGTTTTTTTATTTAATTGAAGTTCCTTAAGGAGTTCAAGAATCCTTCCAACATCGCGATCCATTCTTGAGATCATAGCTGCGGCTCCTTTTTTTACAGAGGACCACTTTTTATCATTGTATATTCCATAATCAGGGACTTCCATTCCGTCTCCAGTTGCTCTGCCACCTTCATTGTTTGCGTGCGGAATAGTCCAGTGAACGTGAAGCAGGAAGGTTTTTTTCTGGTTCTTTTTTATAAAGTTTAATGCTTCGGATGTAATGATGTCGTGAGAATAAGTGGTCCTTTTTTTTGAGACTCTTTTTCTATCCAAAGGAGAATTAGTTAAGATATTACCATCGAGAGGTACCTTTTCTTTGTTTCTCCAAAGGTAAGGTGGGTAATAGTTATGGGCTTGGCCTTGATCTAAGTATCCGAACCAATAATCAAAGCCATTATGATTAGGGTGCCCAGTTGTCTCAATACCTCCCATTGCCCATTTCCCAACTCCTCCGGTGGTGTAGTTTGCTTTTTTAAGAAGTTCGGCAGCTGTAATATCGTCGGGTTTAAAAATATAGTTAGCATTTGATGATATGGGAGTATGCCCCATATGTTTTCCTGTCCAGAGTGATAATCTAGACGGCCTGCATACAGTGTTACCGGAATAGTAGTCAGTAAGTTGCATGCCCTTCTTGGCCATCATATCCAAGTTAGGTGTTTTTATAGTTTTTTGACCATAACAGCCTAGATCACCGTAACCTAAGTCATCTACCATGATGTGTATTATGTTAGGTGAATTGGCATTTAAACTGCTTGATATTGAAAAAGCAGTGACCGCTAAAAACAAATGAAATGGATTTAATTTCAATCTAAAAAGAAAAGTCATTTAGTTTTTATATATGTTACGGTTGCGTTACACATTATAAAGTGAGGTAGGCCATTTGGAGAAGTATAATATTATAAACCATGGTAAATAGTATTAAACACAAAGTCATTAAGTGTGGGTTCCTAGCGGAACTTAATGAAGACCTTTGTGATAAGCTTGTTCAAGTGGGAAGTTTCACTAGCAAAAAAAAGGGGGAATACCTTGCTGTTCAGGGCCAACCTCACAGTCGCATGTCATTGATTATTTCCGGACAGGTTAGCGTGAAAATTAGTGCAAACGGTGAAAGCCTCAAGGTGGCGAAGCTAAAATCTGGAGATGTAGTCGGGGAAATGAGTATAATCGACCCCAAAAAAGCGAGTGCGACAGCCAGAATTATTTCAACAGACGCAGAATTATGGCAAATTAATGGTGAAGATTTTAATAATTTTCTACTTGCTGATCGAGAAGGGGGCTTTGAAATCATGAGAGAACTTGCAAAAATGCTTTGCAAAAGATTGAGGACCTATAATGAGAGGATGTTACACAGCATGTATGACGAGCGTGATCATTATCTCGAGCAGGATTACTAAATCTCTGATTCCCCATTTTGCAGGGTTTAACTATTTTTTCTCTCCAATTAGTCTTTTATAAGTTTTGATCTATATTTTTTAACTCATTAATAATTAATAAGTTGGAGATTTAGCGTTAACGTTTTATTAACATTTTATTGAACTAATTATTGATATTCTCTCTATTCAGTTCTTAATACACCTCTTGCCCGCATTAAAAACAGAAGATCTCACTTCGGTTCAAACTTCATTCTCAGACAAGTCCAGTGAAGAGAAGCCTTCAAAGTTAGAAATTTCCAATTGGAAGAAAGTTGTTTCTGAATTTGAAAAACCTTCAATGTTCAAATCACTATGGCAATTAATTACCACGCTTGGTTTGTATCTACTGACTTGGACGATGATATACCTTAATTACTCTAAGAGTGGGCCCTGGTATTTATATATTCCACTTATATTATTTGGAGCAGGATTAACTGTGAGAATCTTTATAATTTTTCATGACTGTGGACATCAATCATTTTTTAAGAAGCAAAAGTATAACAAGTTGTTCGGATTTATTACCGGTACTTTAGCCTTCACTCCCTTTAAACATTGGACATGGGAACATAACGTTCATCATGCTACGGTTGGTGATATTGATCGTCGAGGTATAGGGGATGTGTGGACCTTGATGGTTAATGAGTATCTTGAATTACCAAAATTAAAAAGATTAAGTTACAGAATATGGAGGCATCCTTTATTCTTATTTGGGTTTGCACCAGTTTATGTATTTCTAATTAGGGAAAGGATTCCTTCACCTGGAGCAAAGCCCGGTAACCGTAAAGCTGTCATATATACAAACATCGCCATTCTATTATTGATGTCTCTGGGATGTTTGGCTTTCGGGTCATTTATTTTTTTATTATTCCAGCTCTTTATAATTTCTATTGCTGCAAGTGCAGGAGTTTGGCTCTTTTACGTTCAACATCAATTCGAAGGTGTTTATTGGGAGCGTCATGAACACTGGGAGTATACCTCAGCGGCTCTTGATGGGAGCTCATTTTATCAACTGCCCAAAGTTCTTCAATGGTTTTCAGGAAACATTGGTTACCATCACCTTCATCATTTGAGTACAAAGATACCTAACTACCATTTGGAAGCATGTCACAATTCGCATCCTGCTTTTGCTGAAGTAACAAAATTAACACTTTTTAGCAGTTTTCGGTGTATGAATTTCCGCCTCTGGGATGAGACCGAAAAGGCCTTGATAACTTGGAAGCAGTTTAAAAGAATTAGAGATGATCGAGAAGCGGCTTTATCAGCGGCTTAAATTTCATTCATATTGTTTATTCTCCTGAATCAACACGAATGGCGTGACAATCAAAGCGGTAAATGAAGTTTTTGATTTCTTCCAGTAGTTGGCGTGGTGTTCACTTGGTTTAATTAGATCACCCGAACCTAACCAAAGACTAACCTGATCCTTGTTATCTTCACTGATGGCTTTAGCAACTTTTTTAATGTCTAAGCTTTCATCAACAAAAACGAGTGATCCACTCTCAAAATGTTTTTCTAAGTATTCCCAATTAACTGTTCCTGTATACTTATCGATTTGATTATCATCGGTGATGTTCGAATCTTGAACTATTTTATAATTTAATGATTCAGGTGTACCTTTCATTTTTTTATTATTATTAATTCTAATTATCTAAGAACTTGAAGTTTTTGTTAAAAGGCATTTGTTTATGATTGTGAAGCATGAAAATAAGTTTTTTATGATCATCAGACTGATGCTTTGTTGCGTTTTGGGAGTTATAACAACTAAAGCAGAACTCATTATTCCAGATGTTGAAGATCCTGCTTTAGGGTTACCATCTATCGAATTACCTGAACCTTTATTATTTAATCGTGAAGTCATTAAGTTGGGTGAAAAATTGTTTTTTGATCCATTCCTTTCTAGAGATGGTACTATTTCATGTGCGACTTGTCATGTTCCTGATCAAGGTTTTGCAGAGAATGGTAAATCTTTTTCCACTGGAATTGATGGTAAAAAAGGATTGAGGAATGCGCCTACACTTTTGAACATAGCTTATGCTCAATCAATGTTCGTTGATGGAAGAGCAGATACATTAGAAGAACAGGCATGGCAACCCATCCTCGCTCATGATGAAATGGGTAATCCCAGTGTCAATACAGTCTTAAAGAAATTAAAAAATAATAAAGATTATACAAGGTTGTTTGGTGAATCTTTCACGGATGGTGCGCTAAACAAAAAAAATCTAGCTGTTGCGCTCTCTTCCTTTCAAAGAACTCTTGTTTCTGGTAATTCGGACTATGATAGATGGTATTATGAAGGAGAAGACGATGCGATGAATGAACCTGCCCAAAGAGGGTACCAATTATTTGCGGGTCAAGCTCAATGTTGGCAATGTCACTCTATTGCGGGTCCAGGGGTGCTTTTTAGTGATAATCTTTTTCATAACACTGGTGTGAGTCATAGAAGCAAATCAAAAGGGTTAGTTGAGGATCTAGGAAGGTACGAATTTACTAAATTAGAATATGATAAACGATCATTTAAAACACCTACTTTAAGAGATGTTGCTAAAACGTCACCATATATGCATGATGGGTCATTGAGAACACTTGAAGACGTGGTTCGGTTTTATAATGATGGAGGAAGCGATGATCCCTTGCTTTCGCCTATTGTCGGAACGTTAAATTTATCTAAGGAAGATATTAAAGATTTAGTTGAATTTTTAAAATCACTTAGTGGTGATTATAATTATGATAAGGTAAAATCTGATAAATTATAATCGAGCTAGATTTTATTTTTTGGCATATCTCATAACATGGAGTTTTTACAAAATAATATAGACTGGGTCATCGCTTTCGGATCAGGTTTCCTTTGTGCATCTATAATATGGATATTTTTAATTACCATTAGATTGTGGTCTGACATTAGAAAGACAAACAAAGAATATTTGATAAATGGTTCCAAAAATGATCAGGATAAAAAACTTTCAACTGCACTAGGTTTCATAGAAAGTGCCCAAGATTCAATAAGACTTAACAAACAACTCAATCCTGAATGGTTTGCATCTCTATATAAAGAAATTCCACCTTTGGTTGAAAAAATTGCAGGCGTCTATTATCCGGATAGTCCTGAGCCATTGAAGGCACCAAAACTTGGTGAATTTACTCGAGCCGTTGAACTTGCTGCGACAGATGTAGCTGATTTTCTGCAGAAGAAAAGAATTGGAAGGTTAATTGATTTTAGTGCAGGTGCGGCGATTAGAACTTATAAAAAAGGAAAAGGGGTTTCAGAAAATCCTATCTTTAGAGCTTGCTCGCCAATATATAAAAAGATTCGACCTATCGTTCAGTTAGTGAGATATAAATCACCTCTGACTTGGGCTGGATTAGCGGCTTCGAATGCAGCCGCTAGAGTTATTCAGCCATCTATTTTAGGAATTGTAGGGAAAAGAGCGATTCAGCTCTATAGCGGTCAGCTTAATAGCCGTTCGGATCAATCTGATCAGGATTTAGTTTAGATTACTAAAATATGGCAAAATGAATAAAATATAATAATTATGGAATTTGCATATTTTGCAAATCTAGGGATATTTTATTCATGGAGGATATGATTATTATTGCCCGAAAAAATATATTAAAGGCAATACTCACGGTAATTTTTCCATTTTTCTTCTTTTCTGGGTGCACAACTAATGAGGTAGAAATCACTGAATCGAGTAGAAGTTTTGGAAGTATTCCTCAGAATAGGAATATCCTAATATCACATAACCCGTTTACTGCAGCCCCTCATATCATTAATGTTTCTTCGTATGACCCAAAAGAAAAGCAACGTTCTGGGTCATATTACAATGAATTTGATGTTCGAGCATTGAGACGAAATGGAGCTCTTGGCCTTATAGCAAGATGTGGTAAAGGGAGAAAGCTAGATGAGGAATGTGCATCTTTTCTTGCAGCAGGCGAAAAGCAAAGAATGCTTTTAGGTGCTTATTATTTTGTTCTCAAGGGGGTGGACCCATCGTGGCAAGCTGATAAATTTGTTAACCAGATTAAAAAGATAAAACTAACTAAAAAATTACAAACACCCGAGATTCTTTTAGTAGGAGATTTTGATTCTAAATCATCGGTATCTGACATTATAAAATTCATCAATCGAATTGAGCAACGTACCGGCCAATTACCTATGATTTATTTAGAGAATAGTGATCATCTTAGGAGGGTCTTGAGCGGAGCATCGCGGAGTCAAAAGCAGAGAATTGCTCAATGTCCTTACTGGATTGCTTTATACTCTTCTGACAGAAAGGAAATGGAAACTCCTAATCGTTTAATGTCGAAATATGGTATATGGAATCAATGGTCTTTATGGCAATATTCGGGAGTTTATTGGAATAAAAGAAAGTCGATGTCAGTTATTCATAACTATAGTTTCGGTAAATATAGATCTCCCAAATATTATGGCGACATGAGTTGTCCGCTCGAGAGAAATATTTTTAATGGAACTGTGGATCAACTCTATAGTTTTTGGGGTAAACAATCCTGGAAGTGGTAATTGAATGGTAGTCGACCTATTCGCTATTTCTGAAAGCCCACAATTTTTTCTGCCCTCTAAAATAGATAGTGTTGGAGTCTATTGCTGGAGTGACGAATACGGATTCGCCAATTTCGTAACTATGAATTTGTTCAAATTTTCTACCTGGTTTTATTGTCGACACTTGCCCTCTATTAGAGACTAGAAAGATGTGACCATTGGCTGAAATTGGTGAGGCGCTGTATTGACCTGATCCACTAACTCTTTCGCGATAAAGCTGTTCTCCAGTCTCAGAATCAATTGCTGCTAATATGCCACCGTTCCTTACTAGATAAACAATGTCCCTGTAAAATAGAGGGGATGGAATTTCAGGAATACTTTTATTTAACTCCCAGCTTACATGGGTTTTTTCTATATTTCCTTCCCCCCCAGGTTTAATGGCCAAGAGAATAGGTCTTCCACGACGAAAAGACATATGATTAATAAATTCTTCTTTAGTCCATGCCTTATCCCCATTTTTATCGACCCACCTTAAAATTCCGTTAATTCTTTCCTCTTTCCTTTGTGGATTATTTGGCATTGGAATACCAAAACCAGGATGACCGAGCGGTAATTCGGGGCGCAATGGGTAGGTGAAATTATCAGTCATCTCATCTCTACTTATTTTACCATCATTGTTTTTATCAAATTTAATTAAGGCTTTCCAAAATGGAGCTGGGTCAATTTGCTTGTCAGGAACGCCACCTAATTGTGCTGAGGATACGAAAACGTGATTGTTGCCTACAACAGGAACAGCGATAGTTTCTCTAGAGAATCCTCCTGCATACCAATTTTCAGAACCGGTTTCAGGATTATAGCTTCGAACTTTCTCATTTCCTAATACTATGAGCTCTGAACCCTTATCATGCTTCCATATAATTGGGCTAGACCATCCACTTCGATGATGCGGCCTTTCTGCCGACCAAACGATTTCACCATTAAACTTATTGAGTGCGATAATTTTTGATTGGCTTAAACGACTTTTTTCAATATTGGCATCATTGTCGACTACTAGAATGACGTTGTTTCTGTACACCAAAGGAGAAGTAGACATCCCATACAAGCTTTTCGGGGTTGAAATGGATTTAGACCATTTTTCTATTCCATCATGATTATAACAAATGAGACCATATGAGCCAAAATATACGTATACGTGATCTTTATCTACATACGGAGTCGATGAGGCTGGGCTGCTTGTTTTATGTACTTTTTCGATCTCGCATTTAGGGGCAGCTGTTTTCCATTCTAAATTGCCATTTGTGGAATTAATACAAATTGTTACTAATCTATCTTTTTCAATTGCAGTTAAAAAAATTTTATTGCTATAGATAACAGGGGACGACAAACCCTCTGGTATATTTGATGACCAAGCGATATGTTTTTTGGAAATATTGATTGGAGGTATGAATTTTTCGTTGGCGTTACCTGAGCCATTAGGTCCCCTAAATTGATTCCAATTATCACTGGCCTTTAATGTGATTTGTAAAAAACCACACAAAATTATGTAATTTAAAAAAATTGTCACTAGATGAACATTCATTGGGTCTAATTATAGGGTTATTAGAATACGCATTCTAAAACTATTTTTTGAATTTTATTTTATGAAAAGTGCAAATCCATCGGCTTTTATTATTTCTTTTGTAGTTCCTAATGACCCAATTTTTAAGCGCATATCAGAAGGAATAGTTGGCATCTTTTGAGATTTAGGTGAGGAATTAAAAACGGCTAAACATTCGTTCTCTTCGTATTTTCTGGTGAATGCAAATATTTGGTTGTCGTTGTCAGCTACCAGTATTTCGAAATTACCTCTTCTGAGTGAAGGGTTGTTTTTTCTAATCAAACATAATTTTTTTATAAAATTAAAACGTTTCTTATCCTGAGAAACTTTGAACCCTTTATGTCTTTTTGGGCCAAAAGGCAGTGCATATTCAGAATCGTAAATAATGTCATCCCAAATCATTGGCTTTCTACAATCCGGATCATCCGCTCCCCACATACCTACTTCATCACCATAATAAACGTATGGAGCACCCGGAGATAAGAATTGAAAAGCTAATATTTGTTCTAATTGTGAATATTTTTCTCTCGCCAAAGGAGCAACGGAATAATTTTTATTCGATTTTAAATTTGCTCCGTGGTCGAGTCGATGGCGAGGATTTTGAACCATTGAGGCTAACCTTTGAGTGTCATGACTATTTAGCAAATTTTGTAAACTAAGTGAAATATCATATCCATAATCATTATGAATTGTTCTAATTTCTTTTGAGAACTCCGATGCGTTTAATGGATTTATTGGTTGAATGAAATATTGATAACAACTGTCGGAGAATCTGTAATTCATGACACTGTCGAACACATCGCCACCCGTTATCCATTTTGCGGCATTTTTAAGCTTATTATTTTTATAATCTTCCCACCAAATTTCTCCTGTTATGAATGCTTCCGGATTTATTCTTTTGACCCATTCTCTAAATTCTTTCCAAAATTCAATTGGAACTTCTGCGGCAACGTCTAACCTCCATCCGTCAATTCCATCTTCTGGATTCCCATCATTATTAGGATCCATCCAGCGTTGAACTACGGCATGAAAATAAGATTTTAAATCTTTTGGGTAATCATTATTAGTCTTTTTAAACTCTGGTAGTCCCATAAAACCTGACCAACCTTCGCACTCAAACTCATTTTCTTTAGTGGATGGGTCGTCCCACTTTTTTACTGTAAACCAATCTGCATAGGCACTGGATTTTCCATTTTTACGGACATCTTTTAATGCCCAAAAATTAAGTCCAACATGATTAAAAACCCCATCAATGATTATTTTCATGTTCCTTGAATGACATTCTTTAATTAACTTTAAAAATAACTTATCTGATAATGTCCATTTCCATTCTTTAGGAGAATCAGGATTTTCATGTTTCAATATTGATAAATCCTGTTCAGGATTTGGACCGAAATTATTGTCAATGTGATGTAGTAGTGTGGCTCCGTATTTGTGAAGAGAAGGAGACTCAAAAACAGGATTAAGATATAATGCATTTACCCCTAACTCTTCTAAATAATCTAGCTTATCTATGATTCCTTGGATATCTCCTCCATATCTTCTCCTTTGAGCGATATAATAAAAATCCTTACCAGTTTTTAGTTCCCACTTTTGTAACTTGTACCAGTCGGAGCCCCAAGGACTTATTTGCCATTCTTGTACTGGTTCAAAAGGCCAGGTTCCGTCCAGTGTCTCAATTGTAGGGTCATTCGATTTATCACCATTTCTAAAGCGTTCTGGAAAAATTTGATACCATATTGCATCTTTTGCCCACTCAGGTGATCCATTGGATGTGTTTGCATTAATTAAAAGGAAAAGGATAAAACCTAGGTTTTTTATTTTAACCATCATTAAAAATAATTGTTGTTTATCATGAATCTAGCGGATTGTTTCAATTTAGTTAGCAATATGACACGATTGTGGTCATAAGTTCTATGATTGTATGTTTACTCCGCAAATAGGCCATTTTAATGACTTGCTAATCTTAAGAGATAGTGAGGTTGGCTTAATTCTGGATGGAGGAGAGGATTTAGGAAATATTCTTCTTCCAAAAAGATATATTCCAGAAACTTATGAAATTGGTGAAAGGATCAAAATTTTTCTATATTTAGATTCAGATGATAGGCCTATAGCTACAACCGAGTCACCTAAAGCCATTGCGGGTGAATTTGCCTATTTGAAAGTCATCGATTCAACCAGAGCTGGTTCATTTCTTGACTGGGGATTACCAAAGGATTTGATGTTACCTTTTGGTGAACAGCCAAAAAGATCAAGAGTCGGAGATTATGTCGTTGTTTATATATATTTAGATGAAATCAGCAACCGGCTAGTAGCATCGGCGAAATTGAAGAAATTTATATCTGAAAAAGCACCGTCAAATTATAAAGCAGGAATGGAAGTTGATATTATGGCTGTTGAGAAAACGGATATTGGTATTAGATCCATAGTTAATGATAAATTCTGGGGTTTTTTAAAAGGAGAAATAATTGAAAAGACTTTTGAATTTGGTAAAAAGACAAAAGGTTATGTTAGTAGAATTACTGAGGAAAATTTTCTTGATTTAAGTTTGCAGCCCCCAGGTTATAAAAAAGTTTCTGGTGCCGCTGAAAAGCTACTTAATTGTTTGAGTTTATCAGATGGTGGTTTTTTGCCGATTCATGACAAAAGCTCACCAGAAGAGGTAAGAAAAATTACAGGAATGAGTAAAAAGGTTTTTAAGCAAGCTGTGGGAAAGTTGTACAAAGAAAAAAAGATCAATATTCAAGACAAAGGAATATCGCTTCTCTAAACTATCTGAACTTTTCTAAAAGTTGATCTAAGTCTTGAAAGTTTCGAGAGACTTAGGATGCGATCATTAATTCCCTTTGAGGAGGGGCAAATTTGGTAAGGTCTACCCCGACCACTGCTACCTGATATTCTTCGAAAGTCGGAATTCTGCCTAGAATAGCTGAGAGAACAACAACTGGTGTGGAGGATAAAAGAGATTCGCCTTTTTTTCGTTCGGAGTCTTCAACAACTCTTCCCTGGAATAATCGAGTTGAAGTTGCCATTACAGTATCCCCTTTAGCAGCCTTTTCTTGATTTCCCATGCATAAATTACAGCCAGGTCGTTCAAGATACATCATATTTTCGTATTCGGTGCGAGCAGAACTCTTTGGATTCGTATCATCAAATTCGAAACCTGAGTATTTTTGTAAAATATCCCAATCACCCTCTTCTTTTAGTTCCTCGATAATGTTATAGGTCGGCGCGGCGACCACAAGAGGTGCATTAAATTCAACTTTGCCGTTCTGTGCTTCTAGATTTTTTAGCATTTGAGCGACGATTTTCAAATCGCCCTTATGAACCATGCAGGACCCAACAAAGCCAAGATCAACTTTTTTTAGCCCTTCATAATATGAAAGCGCTCTGATGGTATCATGTGTATATCTTTTAGAAATGTCATCATTATGGACATCAGGATCAGCAATCATGGGTTCGACAATTTGGTCCAGATCAACAACAAATTCGGCAAAGTACTTTGCATCAGAATCTGGCATTAATGCCGGTTTTTCCCCAGACCTTATTTCTGATATTCTTCGATTTGAACTATCGATTAAACCTTGAAGAACCTTTTCATCGTTATCCATCCCCTTGTCGACCATTATTTGAATTCGACTTTTGGCAATCTCTAATGATTCAATGAGAGTTTCATCCTGAGAAATACATATTGAAGCTTTGGCCTTCATCTCTGCAGTCCAGTCAGTAAAAGTGAAAGCTTTGTCGGCAGGTAAAGTTCCAATATGAACTTCAATAATTCTTCCTTGAAACACATTATCACCAAATTCTGTGAGCATTTGATCTTGAGTCGCGTGGACAACGTCACGAAAATCCATGTATGGTTTTAGGTTCCCTTTAAATGTCACTTTTACTGATTCAGGGATAGGCATAGACGCTTCTCCAGTAGCGAGAGCAAGAGCCACAGTGCCTGAATCGGCTCCAAAAGCCACACCTTTGGACATTCTTGTATGCGAATCACCACCAATTATTATAGCCCATTCATCAACAGTAAGATCATTTAAAACTTTATGTATGACATCAGTCATGGAGTGGTATTCACCTTCAGGATCTCTTGCAGTAATGAGTCCAAATTCATTCATAAACTTCATAAGTTTAGGAATATTTGTTTGGGCTTTCTTGTCCCAGACCGAGGCAGTATGGCAACCAGATTGGTAGGCAGCATCAACAACTGGAGAAATAGTTGTCGCAGCCATAGACTCCAATTCCTGAGAAGTCATTAGTCCAGTAGTATCCTGTGATCCAACAATATTTACTTCCACTCTGACATCAGAACCGGCATGAAGAACGATCCCATCTGTTGCTCCAACTGCGTTTCTGTTGAAGATTTTTTCTACAGCAGTGAGGCCTTGATTGTCATGAGAGATTTCTTTAGATGGGGCAAATACAGGCTTCAATTTTGCGCCTAGGACATTAGTTGCAAAATTCTGTAATTTTTTTCCGAAGACAATCGCATAAGAACCTCCCGCCTTGATGAACTCGACTTTTTGAGGGGTCAATGACGATGATATATCAACAAGCTCTTTTTCTCCGTTATATAATTTTTTATCTTTTGTATTGATAGTGAGAGTTGTTCCTGTCTCTACGGAGTAGGTTTGTTCAAGAATAGGCTCACCATCATCGTCAAGTATGGTATTTCCTTCCTCATCCAGTTTTTTAACCCAGTTTTTTAAATCAATACCAATGCCCCCAGTTACACTCACCGTAGTTAGGAATATCGGTGATATCCCATTAGTTCCAGCAACGATCGGAAAAATATTTACGAAGGGGACGTAAGGGCTTGCTTGTTTTCCGGTCCATAAGGCAACGTTATTTACGCCCGACATTCTTGATGAGCCAACGCCCATTGTGCCTTTCTCGGCAATTAACATTACACTTTTGTCTGGGTGTAATTTTTGGAGTGCCTTAATTTCATCCTGAGCATTCTCGGAAATCATACATTTCCCGTGTAGTTCACGGTCAGACCTTGAGTGTGCTTGGTTGCCTGGAGAAAGTAAGTCTGTAGAAATGTCTCCCTCTCCTGCAACGAAGGTGACGACTTCGATTTTTTCCTCTACTTCTGGAAGTTTTGTAAAAAACTCAGCCTCAGCATAACTTTCTAGAATTTCTTTCGCGATTTCGTTGTTCTTATCAAAAGCATCCTTTAGTTTTTCCATGTCTGCTTCATATAAGAAAACTTGTGTCTTGAGCACTTCAGCGGCTGCTTTTGCTACTGAAACCTCATCACTAAGAGCTAAATTTAGCAGGACCTTAACTGAGGGCCCTCCTTTCATGTGGGATAATAATTCAAATGCAAAGTTTGGTGTAATTTCCTCAATCGATACCCTCTCAAGTATTATTTCTTCCAAGAAATTAGCTTTCTCATTGGCTGCATCAGTTGTACCTGGTAAGGTATTGTAAATTAAAAAATTAAGAGATTGTTCCCTGTGTTGATTTTCTGGATCTTTTATTTGGGAAATGATTTCTGCAAGAAGTTCACTGCCATCAATGGGCTTTGGATTTAAACCTTGGGTCTTTCTTTCCTCAATCTCTTTAATGTATTCTGTATAGTGACTCATCTTAGAATAATAGATTAGGGTTAAACGATAATTTAGCTGGTACCAATATGTATCGTTTCGAGATGGCTATGTTGTGAATTGTCAATTTGTAGCGAATTATAGTATTTGGAGACAGCTATATATTAGTTATTAATGAGAGATCAGCAAGCTTGATAAAAGTGATTTTGTTGTAATCTCGTAGAATAATTATTAATCTGAGCGAGTTTTCTTGTGGTTGTTATAACAGCATTCTATTTTTTTTCGTGTTACAAGTTCGAGAGTTGAGATTTTTAGACTGGAATTCAATGAGTTTCATCGTTGATTCTGGTAAATGCTTGGGGTTATCAGGTCAATCTGGTTCTGGTAAAACACTACTCTTGAGAGCGATTGCTGATCTAGACCTAAATCATGGAGAGGTTTCAATTAAGGATAAAAAAAGGTCCAGTTTTTCAGGACCCAATTGGCGAAAAAAAATTGGATATTTGCCGGCCGAGTCCAAATGGTGGCATTCATCGGTGGGCCAACATTTTGATAATGCTGAAAATTTTTCTCCTGAAGATTTCGGATTTTCTGATGCGTCAATTATTGAAAGTGAAGTTGATAAGTTATCATCTGGTGAAAAACAGAGATTAGCTCTTGCTAGACTCTTATCAGGTTTACCTGAGGTTCTTCTATTAGATGAGCCAACAGCCAATTTAGACCCTCATAATACCAATTTAGTTGAGGAACTTGTTAATGACTATCGCAATACACATGGAGCAGCTGTGATTTGGGTTGCTCATGATGAATCCCAATTAGTAAGAGTGTCTCAAACCAGATTACTAATGAAAAACAAATCCCTATTAAGTAATGAAAACTAGTTCTGAAGAGATAATTAAACTCTCCAATGACAGAATTATTTTGGCGGGGTTGCTTATTTTGATTCTTGGGTTTTTCACATGGAGATCTGATCTTGGTGTGACAAAACCTCTATTAGTTTCCTCTTTAAGAATGGTTATCCAACTATTCCTTATCGGTTTGATACTTGTTTACATCTTTAGTATTAATCATCCACTTTTAGTATTACTTATCAGTTTAATAATGCTTCTTGTGGCGGGTAGGGAAGTATCGGCTAGACAGAAGTATTCTATAAAAGGCTTATGGTCCTACGGTATAGGAACTTGTTCTATGTTTGTTTCCTCTTTTGCAGTTTCTCTTTTTGGACTCTTGGCAATAATTAGAGCTGAAAATTGGTGGGACCCACGGTATGCCATACCTGTCCTCGGGATGTTGCTTGGGAATACGATGACTGCTGTTGCCCTTAGCATTGATAGATTCACAGCAAATGTTTGGAATGATCGCGAAATTATTGAAGCTCGACTTATAATAGGAGAAACTTCAAGGGTGGCTATCAAAGATATTGTAAGAGATTCTCTCAGGTCTGGCCTAATGCCGGTAATTAATTCAATGGCTATTGCAGGAATAGTAAGTTTACCTGGTATGATGACTGGACAGATACTTGCGGGAAATTCACCGAATGATGCTGTTAGATATCAAATTGTGATTTGGTTATTGATTGCTGTTGGATGCGGGTTTGGCAGCATGATTGCAGTTAAAATGGTATCGAATAAATTATTTGATGATCGCGAAAGACTCAGAATTGATAAAATTTCTTTGAAAAAGCCTTAATTGAAAATTTATTTTATATCTTAAAATAAAAAGTAGCATAGCTAGTCGCTTCTAATTCACTTGCAGTCATCCTTTTGTCTCTAGCATTTTTCCCCCAACTCTCCATGAATATCACTTCCCCTGTTTTTTTATTGAAACCAGTAATAACTGAAGCATGACCAGGGTCACTTTTAGAAGTTGGCCATTTGCTTTGGTCCTCTTTTGATGGATCAGGTAGTTTCATTCCTTTTGAAGCAGCGGTATGTAGCTGATCTCGATGTAAGCTAAAGCGTCTCCATACAATAATGGGATATCCTTTTTCCAAATACTTTTGAGCCCTATTAAAATCAAAACTTCTCCCTCTTTGCAAAGTGGCTTTACATTCCTCAGCGGCCGCTCTGTATAGGTCCAACATTTTAGAACCTTTTGCAGAATCACTATATCTAAATCTCGCTCCTGCTGCGAGAGAATCTGTACTCATTCTTAACCCGATATGATAAGTAGCCATTCCTAAAGTGTTAACGGCGCAATATGGCTTTAGTC
>JACETS010000046.1 GCA_013911195.1 Verrucomicrobiales bacterium
GATAATCAAGTTTGAATACATAAATTATTTTTTAAGAAATGATAATAAAAACCCTTAACTAAAAAGGTTTAGTTGAGGTGGTTGAGCGTCGGGTAAATTTTGATCTTTTTTGGTGGATTTCTTTTTTGTAGATTTAGCCTTTGGTTGAACACTTTTTTCCTCAAGATGAGCGAGTATGGATTTAGATCGTTCAATAATTTCTAAGGGAAGACCAGCAAGTCTAGCTACTTGAATTCCATAACTACGGTCGGCACTTCCTTCTACAATTTTTCTCAAAAATATAATCTTATCATTTTGTTCACGAACAGCGACATTCGCATTACCAACACCTTTCTTACTTTCAGCTAATGATGTAAGTTCATGATAATGGGTGGCAAAGAGTGTTCTGCATCCAATTTCATCATGAAGATGCTCGGCGACTGCCCATGCAATACTTAAACCATCAAAGGTCGCAGTACCTCTACCAATTTCATCAAGAATAACTAGTGAATTCTTTGTAGCGTTATTAAGAATCAGTGCCGTTTCATTCATCTCAACCATGAATGTTGATTGACCTCTTGCAAGGTCGTCACTGGCACCAACGCGAGTAAAAATTCTATCTACTATTCCAATGGTTGCACTTTCAGCAGGCACAAAACTACCTATCTGAGACATCAATGTAATTAATGCAACTTGCCTTATATAAGTGGATTTTCCCGCCATATTAGGCCCAGTTAGTATGACAAGACAAGTAGCATCGCTATCAAGTTCAGCATCATTTGGTATGAATTTTTCATCGATGATGTTTTGATCAATTACTGGATGTCTACCACCCTCAATATTAAGCTTGGAGCCGTTATCGATGGTCGGCCTGCAATAATCAAATAATCTTGCTGTTTCTGTTAATCCGCCAATTACGTCAATTTCAGCAATCGCATCGGCCGTGTCTTGTAGCGAATCGAGGTGTTCAAGAACTTCATCTCTTACCTTAAAAAATTCTTCATACTCGAGCTGTTTTGCTCTTTCATCGGCTCCCAAAATTTTGTTTTCAACCTCTTTAAGTGCAGGCGTTATGAATCTTTCCGCATTCGCTGTGGTTTGTTTTCTAGTATAATCCTCTGGAACGCTGGCCAGATTAGCTTTGGTAATCTCAATAAAATAACCAAATACATTATTATATTTTACCTTAAGTGATTTAATACCTGTTCGCTCTGCTTCGTCAGATTGTAGCTGAGCTATCCAAGCTTTTCCCTCTGTAGAAGCGGATCTTAACTCATCTAGCTCTTGGTTATAACCGTCTTTGAAAAGGCCACCATCTCGCAATGAAACAGGAGGTTCATCTGAAATCGCTTTTTCCAATAAATTGACCAGTTCCTTAAATTCACGCATTCTTGGAATTAATTCATTAGCCAAGGGGCCTCCGCCAAGTGCCTTCAAATGATCTCTGACTTCAGGAATGGCCAGCAAGGATTTAGATAAAGATTGTAGGTCTCTCGCATTACCAGATCCTCCACTAAGACGTCCCACGGTCCTCTCAATGTCCCTAACCTCCGATAAAGAATCACGAATTTTTGATAACTGAAATGGTTCAGCAATTAATGATTCAATTAAATCATGCCTTGAACGAATAATGTCAGCATCTCTTAATGGATTTAGTATCCAGTGCCTTAGCTTGCGAGCTCCCATCGGGGTTTTTGTTCGGTCGAGTGCGCCTAATAATGTATGTTGTCGCCCTGCTCTATGTTCAACTAGGTCTAGGTTTCTAGAACTCGCGGTATCAATAAGAACATGCGCATTAGCATTATAAACTGATAAATTAAGAACATGTTTAAGATCTCTTCTTAATGTTGATTGGACATAATGAAACACGCCACCAGCAGCAGAGATTCCTGCTAGCATATCTGAACAACCGAAACCATCCAGTGAGTGAGTCCCAAAATGCTGTGTTAAATTTTCTAGGGCTTCTTCCTTGAGAAATGCATAAGAGTCATGGGAAATTGAGTTTTCTGAGAGGTTTTCAAAAAGATTACACTGATCTTCGGAAAAAATAATCTCTGAGGCTGAAAGTCTGTTTAGTTCATCTTCCAAGTCGGCGACATCACCAAATTCTGCAACCTTGAAATGACTTGTTGTTAAGTCCATTGCCGCAAGGCCATATTTTTTGTGAGAGAAAAACACACCGGCTAAATAATTATTTCTTGCCTGATCTAATAAATTCAAGTCGTTAACAGTTCCTGCGCTTATGATTTGCGTGACTTCTCTTTTAACAATTTTACCTGGCTTTACTTCTCCAACCTGCTCAGCTAGAGCAACCCTTCTACCTGCTTTTACTAATTTTCCAATGTATGATTCGGCAGCATGATGAGGTACCCCACACATTGACATACCATTTCTTTTTGTTAGAGCTACGCCAAGAAGTCCGGCGGCTTCTTTAGCATCATCCATAAATAACTCATAGAAATCTCCTAGTCTAAAAAAAAGCAGTACGTCCTCGGGAAGATCCTTCCTTATCGAAGTGTACTGTTTTAGCATTGGAGTCATATGATATGGTCTATAATTTCAGTTTTATTACAGGCATTTTAACAACCATTATATTCCTAAGTACAATGGTAATCTGATGATATAGATTAATAATTTCGTCTAGATTTAGTCAAGCAAGGTTAACTACTGAAATTAAGGGTGCAGAGAATAGATAAAATAGATCTTGTTGTATTTTGTATATTATTCAAAATCTGCAGCTATGAAAAAAACACCTGCTATTTTTAAAAGTTTTTCTACACGTTTTTTGGCTAATCGATTAGCTATCATATTTGCGTTATTTGGATTTTCTATAAGCCTAGGAAAAGCTGATTTTGGTCCACAAAAAATTGTTACCTCAACCGCTACTGATGTGATTGATGCTTTCCCAGCAGATATGGATGGTGATGGTGACATTGATTTTCTCGCATGTAAGCCAGGTAATTTTTTTGGTGGAGGCTCGGCGGTTCTTTATCGTAACAACGGTAATGGTAGATTTACAGAGTTAAGCCCATTTACTAGCGGGCCGACGGTACTTGTCAGTAGTATTGCCGCTGCAGATTTGGACAATGATGGTGATTTGGACGTCGTTCTGGGTAGTGCAGGGACGCGTTCTGGAGGAGTTCGTGTTTATCGAAATAACGGTAGTCTTCGTTTTACACGGACATTCGATAATGCGAATGCCCCTTATTTATGGGACATTCATTTGGGTGATGTTAATAAAGATAATAGGCCAGATATCATTTTTGGTCTGGGTGGAAGTTTTGATCAAATTGGAATTTATTTAAATTCTGGTAGCATGTTTAATTGGGGTGGCTTGATTGCTGCCAAGACTGGCACAAGTACAGGTGATGAACCGCGCAATATTCATCTAGCAGATATTGATGGTGATGGGGATCAGGATGTTATTTCTGCTAACTATCTTAGCAATCAGATCTCTTATTACCCTAATGGGGGCGGGGTGTCTGTCGTTCGACTTACTTCCTCGTCTCAAACTCGAGGACCCCGTAACGTTCGCACAGGCGATATTAATGGTGACGGCCGCCTTGACCTAATTTCAGTCTCAGTGCTTGATGGTAAAGTTGCGTGGTACAATGGTACCGGTAATGGACGTTTTGGGTCACAAAAAATTATCCATACATACTCCACAAGATCAACTGGCGGGGGACCAGATGGCAGTGATGCCTTGGGTCCACGCGGCCTTGATGTTGCAGACTTTGACGGTGACGGAGATCTTGATGTTTTTTCAACTTCTGAGGTCGGTAACACAGTCTGCTTGCATGAAAATCTTGGACAAGGTAATTTTGCTCGTGCAGAAATTATCACTAATAGAGCAGCAGCAGGGGTAAGTTACGTTAAGACTATCGATATGGATGGTGATGGGGATCTAGATGTGGTCTCAGCTTCACCACGTGGTAACACAATTGCTTGGTATGAAACTTTAGGTGGAGGCGCTAAAGACAGTGATGGGGATGGAGTCAATGATGATGAAGATGCTTTTCCTGATGACCCAAGCGAAACGGCCGATAGTGATAAAGATGGTGTTGGTGATAATGCCGATGCATTTCCAAATGACCCCACTGAGGTCGCAGATTGTGACAATGATGGAGTAGGTGATAATGAAGACAGAAGATCGCCTGAAATAATTGCTGGTTTACAATCTCAGATTACAGCGCTACAGACACAAATTGATCAACTAGCCCAAAGACCAACGCTTGAACAATTACAAGATGCTAGAGCAGGATCGTTAATCATCAATTCGGACAATGGTAACGTAACTATCTCTTTATCCATTGAAGAAAGTGATGATCTCATTCTTTGGAATAAAACAGGAGAAAGCCTCTCTAAAACTATTCCATTAAAAGCTGGAAAGAAATTCTATCGTTTTGCTGTAGAAAAATAATAAGAATCGAAGATCAGTTTTATACAATTGTAGCTACCCACATTGATGGGCATTAGCTAGCTATAGTAATGACCTCTGCTTTGCGCAATACGGTAAGTTTTCCTTTGCCGCCATTCTTACAGATATAACCAGGCTTAGATATGGACTTAACGATTATCGGTTTGCGGCCTTTCTTGGGACCACTCAAAATTTCAATTTGATCCTTCTCAACTTCCTTAATTGATGATCCTTCCTGCGGATTCAAAATTTCAACATCATTATCTGCAAGAATATGAGTCAAGGATTCTTGAATAGACTTTAGTGAGTCCTTACATTTTGTGTCTTGATTCTTTTCTGAGACGGCAATGAATTCATTAACTCTGTCTAATTCGATAATAATTGAAAGGCTTAATGAATGTATGGTTCCCCACTCAGGTGTCACGGCCTTGGCCAAGATATCTTTCTTCTTAGCGAGATTAACTGAATCGGCCTGAATCTGGTCTCTTTCTTTATTAAGTGATACAAGCTCAGATTCTACCTTCTTGAGTTTTGTTTGAGTTGCACTCAATTCACCGGCACGCGATTCTAATTTTTCAACCTCTACACGATAGGTGTGATATTTTTGAGATTTAACTTCAAGATCATTGGTCTCTTCTTTGAGACGTGAGGAAAGTTTTTCTAGCTTATCAATGTCGGAAGTAAGTTTATCAAATTGAGATTTCTTAGATGATAGGTCGCTAGAAATTTTAGCGTTTTCTTCTTTAATTTGATTTAGTTTACGAGACTCGTTTGCAAAGCTCCTTAATTCATTTTGAAGTCTTTGTAATTCACGTTTCTTTTCTTCTAACGAGACTCTTTCTTTTCGTTCATCCAGTTTGATTTGGCTATATGCGTTTCGAGCTTCCTCAAGCTTCGATTGGGCATTTTGATACTGCAAATTGTACTGAGTGATTTCTTCTTTTTGGGAAGTTAAAACTTTTACTTCATCAAGAATTTCATCTCTGTTGGCTTTTTGATCTGCAAGATCTAGGACTTCAGCTTTTAGATGACTTTCCTGGTCTTGGAAACTATTGATTCTCTTTTCAATTTCAGAAAGACCATCAGTGGCAATTTCAAGCTTTGAATTGATTTGATCTAATTGATTAACCTTATTTTCAATTTCAGTCTTTTTAGCAACCAAGTCAGCAGAGCTCTCTTCTAAATCTTTAGAAACTTTATCCAATTGAGCTTTTTTATTCTCAAGGCCTGAGGTTTCGGTTCTAAGGTGCTCGATATTACTGATTAACTTATCGTTTAGATTGTTATTCTTGTTTATTTCAACTTCAAGCTTATCGAAAGCACTCAGAGTCTGAGTTAATTCGTCCTGACTTTTCTCTAATTTAGAATTTGTTGATGAAAGTTTTTCGCTTTGGTCTAAAAACTCTTTATGAGTTGATTTGATTTGTTTTTCTGTCTCCTCAATAAGGTTCTGATTATTTTCTAGTTTAGTGGAAGTTTCTTCGAGTTCTATTTGTTTATTTTCTAACTCGGCAGTTTCGCCAGTTAGGCGGCTAATATCCTCCAAGAGTGTCAACTGTGACTCTTTATAATTCTTAGTCTCAGTTGTTAGTTGGTCATGATCCTTGATTAATTCTGATAACTCCTTATTAATTTTACTTAGGTTGTCTTCAGTAAGACTAAGTTCGGATTGTGTGTCAGCAAGACGTTGGTTTTTAACTACAATCTCATCATCTATTTCATTAAGCTCAGCTTGTCTTAATTCCAATTTGGAAGCCTCATTAGTTAATGAGCTAATTTCATCCAGAAGGTTAATTTGAATCTCTTTTAAGTTACTGATTTCTAAATTAAGATCATCATTATCAGTCTTGGCTTTAGATAAGTTGAGATTAGTTTCCTCTAAACTTTTTTCAGATTCTTCAATATTTGATAACAGACTTTCTAGTTTAGTCTGATCGTGGCTAATTTTATTCTCGATATCAGAAAGTTTTGTTGTTTTCTCCTCGAGCTTAAGATTTAACTCTTCGAGATCAGCTTCTTTACCCTCGAGATCGGCAGTTTCTGCAGTCAGTCGACTAATTTCTTCTAATAGCGTGAGTTGTGTAGCCTTGAGATCATTGATCTCAGTCTCTAGTCTGTCGTAAGCGCTAAGGGTTTCTTCTAATTTTTCTTCTCCAATTATTAACTTCGACTGGATCTCATTAAATCGATTTTCAGCATTTTCCAATTCGGTTTTTCTATCCTCAAGGCCTGTTGTTTCAATCAAGAGTTGATCTAATTTTTCAGATAATTTGGATTCGGCTTCTTTTTTCTCTGAAGTTTCCGCCTCAAGGCGGTCAAATGTTTCCAGGGTTTTTCTTAATTCGTCCTGAACATTATTTAACGATTCACTGGAACTTAGTATTTCTTCATTTAAAGCAGACAAACGTGATTCCTTTTCGCTTACAGAATTATTGAGATCGGAGGTTTTTTGAGTGGCTTCTTCCAGTTCAATGCCTGCTTCAATGTTTTCCTTCTCTAAGATTGAAGATGATATATTAAGTTCCTCGATTTTATCTACTAGTGCCTGCTTTTCCTTTTGTGAATCGGTTAATTGAGCCTTTTCTTTTTCTAGAGACTTTTCGGCAGCGTCTGTGAGTTCAATTAGTCGCGCAAGTTCACCCTCCTTTGACTTAACTTGTTCCAGTTTGCTGATTAAATCTTTACTGACATCTTCTAGTTCAATGTTGAGGGTACTAACAAGCTCAGATTTTTCTTCAAATTCAATTGTGATTTCCTTGAGTCGACTCTTTATGTCATCTTTCTCATTAATCAGGCCTTCTAATTGATTCTCTAAGGCTTTAAGTTCAGAAGATGCCTTGTCTTTTTCTTCTAAAACAACATAGTGATCTTTTAAAAGCGAATCGAGCTTAGTTTGCTCTTCCTTTAACTGATTGTTTTTTAAAGTCGCCTCGTTGACAGAAGTTTCGATATTTTTAAGAGTCTTAGTTTTCTCATCAAAACGTTTTTGCGCTTGTGAGAGGTTGGATTTTACATCCTTAAGTTCTTCTTGATCGGCCTTGAGTAAAGAGACATCCGCATTCAGCGATTCTTTTGTTTCAATCAGCTGATCATTTTCACTCTTGAGGTTCTGAATTTCAGAATTGTATTTTTGACTCTCTTCTTTGTATTTATTATCTAATTTAGTTTTGGCTTTTTGTGCTTCGCTAACCTCTTCCTTAAGCGAGGAATAATTGTTTGTAAGCTCTGTGAATTCCTCTTCGATCTCATCTCTAAGAACCCGAACTTTCTCCAGCTCATCGGAGTGACGCAGATGTTCAGTTTCAGCAACCTTTATGGCCTTTTGTTTTTCAACGAGTAAAACTTTAGAGGCTTCTCTGGCATCTTTAATTTGTTGAATATCGGCCTCTAACTCTTCAAGAGCCGTTTTCGCTTTCTCATTAGCAATTTTAATTTTCTCTGACGCTGCACTTTCAGCATTTTTTAGAGCAATTAAAATCTCAGATTCCTCTTTCTTATGTTTTTTCTTAATCTCAACATTTCTTAATTTGTGAGATTCATTTTGTTTGGATAATCTTGAGGATTCTTTTTCCAGAGATTCAATGGAATCAATAAGTGTCTTAAATTCAGCTTCGCGTTGACTGAGTTTTTGAAGTTGATCTTCTCTTTTTTTAATTTTACCGCGAAGTGAAGAAGCCTCTTTTTTAAGACTTTTGTTCTTTTTTTTGAATTTTTTGAGGTCCCCCTTTAAGTGACCGGTGGTGAACTTTTTGTCTGCTTCCTGCTTTAACGTTTTATTCGAACTCTTCAAGTTCGATATAAGCTGTTTTGACTCCTCAAGCTCTTTTTTTAATCGATCAATTTCAAGCAGCTGATCCTTTGAAAAAGAGTCAGCTTTATCCTCTACGAAACTGTCATTTTTTGAGGTTTTAACTTTAAATTTGGTGGCTTCTTTTTCTGCGATCTCAGCTTTTTCTAATTTTTTACTTGGTGGTTCCTTAACAAGCTTAGGTGAAGCTGGGCGGCTGGGAGCCCTAGCTGCAGCAGTACTTTTTTCTTTGTTAGAAGATTGCTGAGTCGGTTGATTCTCTTCTTCCTTCAACTCCGAAGATGCAATAATTATTTCTGCGGCCAGCTGACCAAATTTAATTTCATCACCGTCTTTTAATTCTTTTCTGATAACTTGCTCTTCATTAACCTTGGTACCGTGTGGTGATCCGAGATCAAATACTTCATAACGGTCTTCGGAATGAACCAATAGTATCTCTGCATGAAAAGGAGAAACACTCGGATGATCAATTACGATTGAATTGTTTGGATCTCTACCAATTGTGGTTAAGTCTCCAATCAGTTTGAAAGGTATCTTTTTAGTTGGTGATAGCTTAAAACGTAACTCAGCCATTCGTTAGTTGATTTAGTCGTGGTGAATTAATTTTATAATTGAATGCTTTAATCAAATTAAAGTGAATCAGCATTTTCACTTAGGTAAGAAGCAACTCCCTCTTTAGTAGGTTGCATATCGGGCTTAGTTGGATTCCAGCCTGCCGGGCAAACGCCTGCGCCTGATCCAGAGTGAATAGCCGCGTCTAGTAGCCTAAGCGTATCATCTATATCTCTACCAATTGGAAGATTATTAACTGTTTCACTTTGTACGATTCCTTCAGGATCAATAATAAAAGTTCCTCGTAAAGCGAATGTAGTATCTTCATGAAGCAAATCGAATGCATTAGTTAGCGCTCTATCTTCATCACAAAGTAGAGGATAACCGATTGATCCAATTCCACCTTGTTCGACAGGAGTGTTGCGCCAGTTGATGTGAGATTCTGCATCGTCGATTGAGACACCCAAGACTTGGGCATCACGCTTTTCGAATTCACCGACTCGGTGATCGAAAGCGATCAGTTCAGAAGGTCAGACATATGTAAAGTCCTTGGGATAGAAAAAGAGAACTAAATATTTACCTTTGTAATCAGATAAAGAAATCTCTTTAACCGACCCATCAGGCATGACTCCATTGGTTTTAAAATCTGGTGCGGGTTTATTAACAAGTACTGGCATAAAAATAATAAATTTATAATTAAATGGGGGAGCGTATTCTGGGCCAATTTGGGGTGTCTTTGCAATAAAACTCGTGAGAATTTATTACAATTCTTACATTCACCTTTTTGGTGGCTTCTCCCTTGCTCTATAAGGTACTAATTGCTAACAATTTGCGAAGAAATGTACAATTAGCATGCTGGGATGCTGATCCAAAATATCGTTGAATCTCCGTCACTTTTTACTCCTAGGCGCATATTCATCTGTTTAGCAAGAACGGCAGAGGTCGTTAATCCAATACCGAAATGGGCACTTTCCTTAGAACTGTAAAAAGGTTCCCATATTTTAGAGATTTTATCTGCCGGAATTTCACTTCCTGTATTTTGAACTAGAATGTCGACGCAGTTGTCCTCGGTCTTAGTGAATTCCCCAGGGTTAAATACACGAATTGAAGCTTGGCCACCCCCTGAAGAAGCTGCTTCGGCAGCATTTTTCAAAAGCTCCAATATAATAGTCTTTAGGCGGGATGGATCCGCATTTACTTTATTGGTTTTTTGCGGGCAATTGATCTCAAAAGGAACATTTTGCAGAGTAAATGGTTCTCTCAAATTATCTTCAATCATAGCAATGAGTTCAGAAATCACTAATTCTTGTGTTGTTATTTGAGAACATCCACCAGCAGGAAGAATTTTTTCTGATAATTTAGAAGCATTATTAGCGGCTTCTTTCATATGCCCAATATTTTCTATAACTGATTCATCTACAGACTCATCCATCATTATAAGGCTTGAGAAACCCTGAATAACCGCCAACAAATTATTCAATTTATGCGTCATTCCTCGCAATAATAACCCATAAAATTCAGCGTTAGTATTTTCGTCAATCGTGAACTGATTCGAAAAAGTGAACTGAGACTCTGAGGAAAGGCCAATTATTGTATTTTCCATAAAAACGCTATTTACCACAATTTAAAGGGTTTATAAGTTTTAGCCAATCGAAAATTTAGAAAAATTTAATATTAAAAGAATCTAATGAATATATCAGATTAAATTAATCGTAACTCATGGGCTGAACTTATCTTTTCGATTTCAGATTCTTTTCCATTGGCATTATCTTTTTGGATAATGAGTTCACCTTCTGTGCCGAAATCGATAACCTTACCTGAAACTGAGCTCCCACCGGAAAGTTGAACCTCAACATTTTTCCCGTAAACAAAACTCGACTCTTTTACCTCACTTAATATATCGGGAAAATTGTTGTAGCACCTTTTTATTTGAATATTTAATTCAGTTAGAACTTGTTCAGCTATTAAAAATCTATCTAGCTCATTATGCTCCAAATCTGATTGTATAGATAACGAGGTTGCTGGTGTTCTATATGAATTACTAAAGTCTTCTTTTTTGGAATTTATGTTCAGACCGACACCAATGATCGCAATGCCCATATTATTATTAATAATTTCGGGGTAACTCTCAACTAAGATGCCGGCTACTTTACAGTTGTTAATATAAATATCGTTTGGCCACTTGATCGAGGCATCAAGATTTAATTTTTTGAGACTATTGGATATTCCTAAAGCAGTCGCATGCGTGAAACGTGTCCAATACGTTGGATTAAATGTTGGTGACAGAGCAATTGAAAATAAAAGATCTTTGGATTTTCTAGATTCCCATTTTGCCCCCCTTCTACCCTTTCCGTGACTTTGCCAATTAGCGAATAATACAAAACCATTATGAACCAACTTTGGTTCTTCCTTAATAATACTTAATATTTCCTCGTTGGTTGATCGACATTTTTCAATCAATCTAATTTTCCAACTGCAATCGTTCTTCGATATTGCTTTTTGAATTTTTTCAATGCCGTGCCCGTTCATCGTTTAGAATAATCACGTTTCTAACTCCAAAGATAAATCAACAGAGATAGCAGAATGCGTTAATGCTCCTACAGAAATAAGATCAACACCGGTCTCGGCATATTGAATTACGGTATCCAGATTAATTCCTCCACTGGCTTCAAATTTGATTTTTCCTCTCCTTAGCGAGACTGCCTCTGATATTTCAGTTATCGCCATATTATCTAGAAGGATGAAATCAACACCCTCCATTTTTACGAATTCATTTACTTGTTCAAGAGTATCTGCCTCAAGTTCTAGACGTATCGATGGATATTGTTTTTTGAAAGCATTTATTTTTTGCTGCAAAGATCTTGGGTCGGATTCATTGGTGAGATGATTATCTTTTAACATAGCCATATCAAAAAGCCCCATTCTGTGATTCAATCCACCACCTGATTTGACAGCCATTTTTTCAAGCACTCTCCATCCAGGTGTTGTTTTTCTTGTGTCCAGTATCTTTGCATTAGTCCCTTTGACTGCATCAACGTATTTTTTGGTGATAGTAGCTATGCCCGATAATCTCTGAAGAAAATTCAAAGCTATTCTTTCAGTGGAAAGAATGGAACAGGATTTACCCGACAGAGATATTATTACGTCACCAGTACTAGCAATTGATCCGGATGGAAGTTCAACCTTGACTTCAATATTTGGATCAAGTCTTTTAAAAACTCTTTCCGCAATCTCAGACCCGGCGATTACACAATTTTCTTTTGCTATGATAGTGCCACTAGATAGAGAATTGTTATCAATGAAAAAATTTGAGGTTATGTCTCCCGCATCACCAAGATCTTCTTTCAAAGCGATTTCAATCAGAGTGTCCAATATGGAATTATCTTTCATTCAATAAAAGCGCATATTTTTATGGCCTTGATTACAACGCTTTTACAAATCTCGCGTTGATTGGACAAGTTTTATAGTGATATAGCTTTTAGATTCAAAAGCTTTAATCCCCATAATTCTTTCCTTTGCCAGCTCTTATTATAAGCCAAACCATTACTGTCGAAAGGAGGAAAAAAATAATAGTTAACCAAAAAAATAATGATCCTGGTTCAAAAAAACCAGTCGGTGCTCCGCCAGTTTGAACAATTTCTATGGCTTTTTGTTTTGGGTTAGCTATTCCTAATAAGTTCATCTTTAAATCGGTTTAGATGTTCTACTTTCTCCTAACTTTTGCTGATGTCCAGTCACTAAAAAGTATTTTTAATTAATGGTTTAATTATTAAGACCCCTTAATTGAGCTATCTCCAAAATATGGCTGTAATGCGCTAGGAATATCGATACTGCCATCCTCTCTTTGGTAAGTTTCAAGTAAAGCCACATAGAGTCGAGGCAGTGCTGTGCCGGATCCATTTAGGGTGTGAGCAAATAGATTTTTTCCAGTTTCAGCATCTTTAAATCTTAATTTCATTCTTCTCGCCTGATAGTCCTCAAAGTTTGAGCAACTAGAAACCTCCAGATATTCATTCTGGCCTGGTGCCCAGACCTCAAGGTCGTAAGTTTTGGCAGCGCTAAAACCTAGGTCACCGGTGCAGAGTTCAATTCGTCGATAGTGTAGACCGAGTGTTTCTAGAATACTTTCAGCATCTTCGGTGAGCGATTCGAGTTCGTCGTACGAATTGTCAGGGTGCACAATTTTTACGAGTTCAACTTTATCAAACTGATGCATTCGAATGAGGCCACGATTTCCAGTGCCGGCAGAACCTGCTTCTCTTCTAAAGCATGGTGTGTGTGCAGTGTATTTGATTGGTAATTCCTCATGTGAAAGAATCTTTTCTCTTTCGATATTCGTAACCGGTACTTCTGCAGTTGGTGCTAGGAACATCTGGTTTTGTTCGATACCGTACATGTCTTCTTCAAATTTGGGTAATTGCCCTGTCCCAATCATGCAGCTTCTATCAACAACATAGGGGGGACTGATTTCTGTATACCCATTTTCTTCAGTTTGTTTATCGAGTAAAAACTGAATCAGAGAGCGTTGTAATTTAGCTCCTTGTCCTCGAAACAAAGCAAAGCCACTTCCTGCAATTTTTGATGCCGAATCAAAATCAATGAGATTTAACCGTTCTGCAATTTCTACATGATTTTGCATTCCCGAGTTGTGAGGAATTTTATCACCCCATTCTTTGATCACGGGGTTAGATGTTTCATCATCCCCGATAGGACATTTTTCATGAGGAATATTTGGAATTGATAATAAAAGATTATTCTGGATTTCGTCAGCTTCCTCGACTTCTTCAGACAGTCTCTTTAGACGTGCCCCTATCTCTCGAACTGATGATTCGACTTCTGTGGTATCTTCTCCAGCTTTTTTTCGTTCTCCAATTTCTTTGGATTTAGCATTTCTTTCTCCCTGCAATGATTGTTTCTCTGTTTCAATTAGCCGCCGCTTTTCATCACAACCCAAAAGAGATTCAATAAGATCATGAGCCTCGACTTTACGAGTTTGAAGTCGGTCCTTAATTTTTTCAGGTTCTTGACGAATGCGTTTGATGTCTAGCATGGAGACAGATTTGAGAGTTGATTCTTAGTTAGTAAAATTACTGATTTGGAAGGTAAAAAAACCAAAAATTATAACAAATCAATTTCTTCAAACCTAGTGCTTTTTTTGATTAATACACGGAAATTTGTCTAAATAATAGGCAGTCTTGATAAAAATGACGGAAGAAAGTATTTAAAGATTATAAGGAACAGTGCTTGAGAGTTGTTTTTCTTAAATAAAATGGGTAATTGAAGTTCTTGTCAGAAGAAAATAAAGGCTCCAAAGATTTTAAGACCAAATTATTTATTTGGTCTATAGGATTCTTTTCTGGGTTGGCATCAGCCATTAATTCTGAAGCATCATCGGGTAGAGACCCTGATTTGAGAACCCTGATCTTAAAAATATTTATATTTAGTTTTCTTGGGGGACTAGTCTTTTTATTCATTTGGAAAATTTTAATTTCGCTGTCAAAAAAAATAGCCACTAATGAAAAGAATCTAAAAAGATATAAAGAAAATAGTCGGTGGCCTTTTATTCTATTTTTAAGCTCTTTTCTTGGTGCTTGGGGTATTCAATTTAACATTCTTACTACTGGAGTTATTTGGATTTTATTCATTTTGGGTCAGTTGGTTGTATTAAATGTTTCAACCAAAGGATTGGCCTACAAAACTATTAGATCATCCAAATCAATTATAGCTGGTTTGTTTATGCTGTCTGGAATAGCAGCTCTTGTGTATCAGGTCGTTTGGCAACGGCTTCTTTTCACTTTGTTTGGTGTAAATATTGAATCAGTCACACTAATAGTTTCGATATTTATGTTTGGATTAGGGGTCGGTGCTTTTGCCGGAGGTTGGTTGTCTGAAAGATTTTCAAAAAAACTACCAGAGCTTTTTTTATGGATTGAAATAGGCATTGCTATTTTTGGTTTTGTGAGCATCCCTTTAATCGAACTCGTAGGTCATATTGCATCGGAAATGAATACTACTGGAATTGGGCTAGCAGTTTACTTAGTATTATTTTTTCCCACACTTTGCATGGGTGCTACACTCCCCATCCTAGTCGCTTATCTACATAAAGAGAACACTAGACTTGGTGCCTCTGTAGGACTTCTCTATACATTTAATACAATAGGATCAGCCCTGGCTTGTTTTTTAACTGCAGGAATTCTTTTCCGATTTTTGGGATTAACAGGCTCTGTATGGTTTGCTGCAAGTTGTAATCTTCTGACCGGAGCCCTAGTTTTCATTTACTGCAAGAGCAAAGGGTTCAAATCAATTTAAGAGATGACTAAAAAAACCAATATAATTATTAGTCAATCGCCTGCATTAATCATGGCTTTTTTTGTAGGGGCTATATCTCTTTCTCAAGAAATTATTTGGATTAGAATTTTGAGTTTTTCCTCTGCTGGTGCACCAACAACATTCGCCCATACTCTTGGCAGCTTTCTAATAGGTATAGCTATAGGGGCTATGATTGG
This sequence comes from Verrucomicrobiales bacterium, assembly GCA_013911195.1. Lineage (GTDB taxonomy): Bacteria > Verrucomicrobiota > Verrucomicrobiia > Verrucomicrobiales > DEV007 > EC70. The sequence goes on from JACETS010000046.1 coordinate 15,263, forward strand.
TCGACGGGTATGCAATTTACAAAGAGATTTTCTTTCTTGGTCTTCCTGGATGCTGGTTTTTTGTTCAGTATTTTTTTATGTAGCTTTACCT
>JACETS010000047.1 GCA_013911195.1 Verrucomicrobiales bacterium
GTCGAAATCGAAGACGTATGGGGTGTAGGCAGAAGGCTAGGTCATAAGCTTCGGGGAGTAGGAGTTTCCAACGCACTTAATCTAATAAGAGCCTCATCAAAGACAGTAAGAAAATTGGGAGGTGTTGTTTTGGAAAGAACTCAAAAAGAATTACAAGGCTGGCAATGTTTAGAACTTGAGCAGTGCCCTCAACCAAAAAAAAATGTCTGCTGTTCAAGAGCTTTTGGGCAACCCATTACATCATTAAACCAGATAGAAGAGGCCGTTGCGAACCATGCCTTTAGAGGAGTTCAAAAAATTCGTAAACAACAGTCATTGGCGTGTGGATTACAAGCCTTTATCAAAACCAATCCTTTCAGGGTGAACACGCCTCAATATTCAAACGCTGGCTACATTGGTTTCGACGAACCTACAGACGAACCCATGCAAATTATCAGCACGGCTAAGAATATCATCCAAAGCATTTACCGAAAAGGGTACCAATATCATAAAGCAGGCATCATGCTGCTAAACCTTCAACCCAAAGCACTACAGCAGGGATTACTATTCCCGCCGAAACAGCAATCCAAACGCAAACAACTTTTGGAGGCGATAGAGGAAATCAGAAGTACATACGGCCCTGAATCAGCCTTCCTCGCGGCTCAGGGGATTCAAAGGAAATGGGAAATGAAAAGAAATTACCGAAGCCCAAGATACACCACAAGCTGGCAAGAAATTCCAAGTGCTAGCACCAAAATATAAAAATATCGCAGCAATAATTATAAAATATCGGAAATTTTATAATTGCAGATTAAATATTAGTGCAGAAAATTATGAGGAAGTTTAGATTAAAGGCGTTATAGATAACGTTATAATATATAAGAACGATAATTTTATTGATACAAAATATGAGAACTGGCAACCCAACACTCAACGCTGATACCTTTCAGAGATTTGATAGACAATCTGGCACTAACCTGATGACTGTATCAGGAACGGTTAACAAAACAGGATTATTACTATTGCTTCTAGTTTTAAGCTCATCCGTTACATGGAACATGATAGCAGCGGGAAGCGTTAGCCCTATGGTATGTACATGGGGAGGATTGATTGGTGGTATCGTGCTAGCCCTCATTACAGTTTTCAAAAAAACTTGGGCTCCGGTCACTGCTCCATTATATGCCATAGTGGAAGGACTTTTTGTTGGGGGGATTTCAATTGTCTATGCAACCATGTTCGGCCCGCAAGGTATTGCTGGCACCGGTTCATCCATCGTCACACAGGCCGTACTACTCACCTTCGGGGTCCTTTTCAGCATGCTGGCGGCGTATCGGTTTGGAATCATTAGGGCCACAGCCAAGTTCAGGACGGGCATTTTCGCAGCAACAGGAGCGATTATGTTGTTCTATTTAGTTGCTATAGTTCTCGGAATGTTCGGCGTTAATATTCCACACCTTCATCAGGCCACGCCGCTCGGCATTGGAATCAGCGTGTTTATCATCATTATTGCCGCATTGAACCTGATTCTTGACTTTGATCTTATCGAGACTGGAGCCAATCAGGGTGCTCCTAAATATATGGAATGGTTTGGAGCATTTGCGCTGTTAGTGACCCTCATCTGGCTTTACATTGAGATTCTAAGATTACTCGCCATGCTAGCCAGCAAAAGAGATTAAGCTCGAAGGTTGAGGTTAAGATAATATATCAGTCACTACCCGGGCTTTCTCAACTCCAGTAAGCTTTTGATCAAGACCCTGAAAAGGGAAAGTGAGCTGCTCATGATTGACTCCTAGCAGATGGAGCATGGTGGCATGTAGATCACGCACTCTGACAGGGTTTTCAACGACATTGTAACTAAAGTCATCGGTTTTCCCGTAGTGCATCCCCCCTTTTATGCCTCCACCAGCGAGCCATCCTGAAAAACAAGACGGATGATGATCTCTTCCATAATTATCTCGGGCAATATTTCCTTGTCCGAAAACAGTTCTTCCAAACTCACCAGCAAATACGACGAGAGTATCATCAAGGAGACCTCTCATCTTAAGATCTTTGAGTAATGCGGCCGTCGGTTGATCAACGTCTCTGCACTGCCCCCTCATATGCGTAGGTAGATTTGAATGATGGTCCCATCCACGGTGAAAGAGTTGAACAAAACGAACATTTCTCTCGGCCATTCTTCTCGCTAAGAGGCAATTTCTTGCATATGAACCGGGCTTATTCACCTCCGGGCCATACATTTCTAGAACATTCTTGGGCTCTTCAGAAATATCAGTAAGTTCGGGCACAGAGGATTGCATCCTGAACGCCATTTCCTGCTGAGCAATGGTAGTCTGAATTTCTGGGTCACCTATCTCATAGTGATGCTTTTGATTTAAAACTCCAAGCGAGTCCAACATTCTTCGTCTAATCTTAGAATTAACTCCTTTAGGATTGGATAGAAATAATACAGGATCACCTGTGGTCTGGAATGATGTGCCCTGATATTTTGAGGGTAAAAATCCACTGCCCCACAATCTCGCATAAAGTGCCTGCACATTCACTTTACCACTCCAAAAGGCAGATGGCATAACAACAAAGTCAGGAAGATCCTTATTCAAAGTTCCAAGACCATAACTTAACCATGAGCCCATGCTGGGCTTTCCGGGAATTTCCGATCCCGTACAAAAAGAAGTTTTACCAGGGTCATGATTAATAGCGTTGGTGTTAAATGAGTGAACCAAGCATAAGTCATCCGCGACCGTTGATAGATTAGGAAGTAATTCACTCATAAAGACCCCACTCTTACCCTGTTGTGAAAACTTAAACATCGTTGGCGCCACCAGTTGCTCCCTACCTCTGGTCATCGAAGTCACCCTTTGCCCCTTGCTGACAGACTTTGGTAACTCAGTCTTAAACAACTTGTGCATGTCCGGCTTATAATCAAAAAGGTCGACCTGGCTTGGGGCACCGGCCATAAAAAGGAAAATAACCCTCTTGGCCTTTGGCTTAAGTTTATTATCATTAGCTCCAACCTTATTTACCGCTCCACCTATTAAAGAGGCAAAGGCAGAGGCGCCAATCCCCATTCCTGAGTTGAGCAGAAATGAACGACGGGATGAATGGTTGATGAGCTCAGAATTAAGATCAGTCACGGGTTTTGGTAATGTCTAGGTTATAAAGTGAATTTACTAAAATCGTCCATGCCGCTATTTTTGCTTTTTGGTCTTTCTCTTTAACCGGCAATCCTTCACAAATTTCATCGGCCAGAGCAGGCTCACTTAAGTAAGTTTGATAAAGACTCTGTAAGAGTTCATATAATGTTTTCTGCTCCTCTTTATCGGGTAATCTTGAGGTGATAGTTTCATAAGCGAACGCAATTCTCTGAGAAGGTTTGGCTTCCTTGGGTACAAGTACAGTCATGGCAAGATTTCTGGCAGCCTTCATGTATTCAGATTCATTCAAAAGAAGAAGAGCTTGTGATGGTGTATTAGTTCGCTCTCTTCGAGACACACAGGCATCTCTGATAGGAGCGTTAAGAATAGTCATCTGCGGAGGCGGCATTCCCCTTTTCCAGTAAGTATAGAGACTTCTTCTTCTGATCTCTTCGCCGCTATCTGCTTTAAATCTTTCTCCTATCATGGTAACGGCCTTCCATAAACCATCAGGTTGGGGTGGCTTGACGCTTTTCCCATACATTTTTTCTGATAAAGTACCACTCGTAAATAGAATTTGATCCCTAATCATTTCGGCATCCATTCGAAATCTAGAGCCCCTCGCCAATAATCTATTTTCTGGATCTTTTTTGAATAGTGATTCATCAATATTTGAAGACTGTTTATATGCTTTCGATAAAACAATTTCTTTGATGAGAGCTTTTACATCCCACCCCGAGTTCACAAAAGAGACCGTTAAATAGTCTAACAATAACGGATGACTTGGCACCTCTCCTTGGGCTCCCAAATCCTCGGAAGTTTTCACCAAGCCAACTCCAAACAACTGCTGCCAAATTCTATTTACAGCTACCCTTGCTGTTAAGGGGTTTTCTTCATCAATAAACCAATTGGCAAGATCCATTCGTGACGCCACATCACCAGAACGCTTCATAGGATGAAGAAATTCAGGAGCATTGCGCTGCACGACTTCACCTGGATCATCATATTGCCCCCTTTTCATGATGCGTGTTTCCCTGACCTCTTTTCTTTCCCTCATTACCATGGCCATGGGAATTTGCTTTTCAAGCTGGCCCCTCTCACCTTTTAGAGACTTTAGTTTTTCCTGTAGCTCGGACAACAATTCTTCGGAGTTATTCTGATTATTAATCTGACTTTCAACCTCAGACATTTTTGCTCCTAATTCATCGAGGGACTTCTTTTGATCTGGCGTCGGAACACTGGCTATTGGCGGTTGGAGACCATTTTTTAATCCCCTTTCGGTTTCAGGTTTCGCATCAATATTGTTAAAAAAAGCGAAAAGAGAATAATAATCTTTCTGTGTGATTGGGTCATATTTATGATCATGACAGGCCGCACATTGAACCGTCATTCCCATGAATGCGGTGCCTACCGCGGTCACTCTATCCGTTACATTTTTGAAAAAACTTTCCTCTGGAAGAGCCGTACCGACATCAATAATCAAATGCAATCTATTAAACCCTGATGCAATCAGTTGATCGCTGCTGGCGCCTGGAAATAAATCACCTGCCAGCTGATACCTCACAAACTCATCGTATCTTAAATTTTCATTATAAGCTCTGATCACCCAATCTCGGTAAGCTATTGAATTCCTATAATAGTCCTTGTGCATTCCGTTAGTATCGGCAAAGCGCACTAAGTCGAGCCAGTAGCGCGCCATGTGTTCACCGTATTGTTCTCTAGAAAGCAAACTATCTACCAATTGTTCATAAGCGTCTCCACTGTCATCAGAATCAAATTTTCTCACTTCCTCTCTGCTGGGAGGTAGACCGGTAAGATCAAGACTCAATCTTCTTATCAAAGTTCTTTTATCAGCCTCTGCAGAAGGAGTAATTCCACTAGATTCTAATCTTTTCATGACAAATAGATCAATGGGTTCGTCACTCCATTTACCATTTTTGACTTTTGGAAAATCAGGCTGTTTCGGTTTTTCAAATGCCCAAAATTTCTCATACTTTGCCCCAGAATTAATCCACGCCTTTATCAGTTCTTTTTCCTGAACCGTTAACAGTTTTTTATTAGCCTCCGGAGGAGGCATGACCTCTTCTGAATCCTCTGAAATGATACGGTGCCAAAGTTCACTATCATCTAATGAACCTGGCTTTAGCGCGAAGATTCCATCTTTTTCACGATAAGCACCGTCTGAACCCTCTGAAAGATCCAGCCTCAGCTCGGCCTTTCTCTCATGCTTGTCCGGACCATGACATGAAAAACATTTATTTGAAAGAATAGGTCGTATGTCACGATTGAAGGAAACTTCTTTTGCTAAAAGAACCGAAGAAGAAATTCCCAAAAAAAAGATATTATATGTAAGAAGCTTATGTAGCGGCATTGTTTTCTTAATCACCTTTATTCCAATGATAGTATTAAAGTCTCTTTTATAGGTCACGCATAGAAATTTTATTCAGTTTTATAATTTTTTTTATATAACTAAATTTTTTTAAAATTTTTCGGCCAGTTTGATAAATTACTCTATTGCAGACACTGTAATTCAGTGGCTAGTTTAATAATAAGCTCTATAACTATAACTTCTTAAAATAATGAATCCTGAAATTCCTCCTACTATTAGTAGACGCCAGGTTCTCGCTACGAGTTTAGGATGCGCGGGTTTTTCTTTGACTGACTTTCTTCAGCTACAGTCAATAGCAAAAGAGAATAGAACCGAAACCAAAGGAAAAGCTAAATCTTGTATCATTCTTTTTGCTTGGGGTGGGATGAGCCACTTAGAAACTTGGGACCCTAAACCTGAAGGCCCAAAAGAAATCAGAGGTAGCTTTGGTACAATACCAACTGCAACTCCAGGAATCCACATAGGCGAACATATGCCATACCTGGCCAAACAAACTAATAAGTTGGCGATTGTTAGATCAATGCATCATGGAAGCTCAGCTCACGGTAAGGCGATGTATTGGAATTTTACTGGCCATAAACCTCCGCAATCTGATACTGCTGCAAACTTGCCCCCTTCCTCCAGTGATTGGCCCTCTCTATTATCCGTTATCTCAAAGTTTAAATCCGCTCCTCCTGGCCTTCCTTCATCTATTAGAATTCCCTATCCACTGGTTGATAACGGAACCCTTCAAGCTGGAGAGTATGGAGGATGGTTAGGCTCAAGCTACAATCCAATTGTTATTAGAACACCGAAGGGTAAAGAGTTTGGTGGAGTTTCAAGAGATTTAGGAGCGTCCCGGATTGATCCAAAAGAAGCAATAGACAGGAAAGTTTTGAGTTCTCGTCTGGGTCTACTAGGTCACTTGGATCAGTTTCAGGGTATTGGTAATTCTGTGACCGACATGGATTATTTCAGAAATCTTGCAACGGATATGCTCATGAGCCCCAACGTTCGAAATGCCTTTGATTTAGATCTAGAATCACAGGCAACTAAAGATAAATTTGGTAACCATATTTGCGGTCAGAGCATGCTTCTTGCTCGGCGATTGGTTCAGGCCGAAGTCCCCATAGTAACCGTAGCTTGTTCAGCAGGTGATCTAAATGGATCAGCAGGTGATCATTGGGATACACATGCCGATAATTTTAATCGCATCAAAAACACAATGCTTCCGGCATTTGATAGACCTGCAGCCGCACTACTTGACGACTTGGATGAACGCGGAATGCTCGATGAAACTTTGGTTGTCTTTTTAACTGAGTTTGGAAGAACACCAAAAATAAATAAAAATGCTGGTAGAGATCACTATCCTAGTTGCTATTCTGTAGCTTTTGCTGGAGCAGGCATACAAGGAGGTCAAGTCTATGGAAAATCAGACAAATCTGGATCCGAACCTGCCGAAAACGCATGCGGCCCAGCAGACTTACATGCCACTATTTTTGAAGCGTTCGGAATTAATCATAAGACAACAATCACTGACCGCCTTGGACGACCATTCCCTATAAGCGACGGTGAACCTCTGCCTTTGACCTGATCAAAACAATTAAGCGTTACTGCAGAAATTAATTAAATCAGGAGACTATTAGTTAACATTGTTCTCCATCAAATTTACTCAGGCACTGAGCGTAAGGTATAGAATGCTGTAAGACTTTGCTTAGAGGGAATATTTCCGAAAATTTTCTCACTCCCGTTAACTCCTAAAAGATATACCCGGTCAGTCCATTTCTCAGATTTATCAAAACCCACAAAAGAGACAACAATGGATCTACGATCTTCACTAATGAAAACATCCTCGATCTTATCTTCTCTTTTATCGTGTTCTGGGGAACCATATCTTCCAGTGTTTGTATAAAACCATGAAGAAACTTTTATTGAATCCATCAATTGTTCTTTGCTGACTTTATTGTCTATAGCATTGGTTAATATCACTTCTAACCCTTTCTGATTAGCCTTAACCGAGTAAATTTCTCCTGATTTGGTCTTTCCATCATAAATGATTCTTTGGAGACATCCTTCCTGTCCTCCCCATGCTCCCCAACCTCTACCAGTTTGACCAACCAACAAACTGCCATCATTCAAAAACACTGGACGCATGACGCCCGAAGCAAAGAATCTTGCGAAAGGAACTACACAACCCTGATCCTGCCCATTAACCTTCTCTACCACAACTCTGAAGAGATTAGACATGGTCTGATCTCCCATAAACATCTGCTTGGTGTAGGGACCAAATTTACCATTAGTTAGATCCCAGGTAGGGTGGCCTGGCGAATTCGCCACTTTTCCATGGGGAAGCCAGACCGCTCCTTTTCTTATTTTGTTATCCCACTTATCAAATTTTAACTCAGGGGAATCAGGTTTCATTTTACCAGGCAGGCTTACTAATCCTGATAAATGCCCATAAAATTTACCCTCTTCTAATGGAACAACCTTGGATGAGCCAACATATTCACCCTGATTTTCGGCGTACCAAAGACGCCCGTCTGGACCAAATCCAAGACCAGCTGGACTCCTAAGTCCATTTGCAAATGGAATAAATTTACCTTCCGGAGTCACCTTACAGGCCCAACCACGATATCCTCCCATTGAACCCATATATGGTCCACCCGCTCTCCAGGAAGTGCGTTCATTTCCTCCATGAGATAAATTAAGAGTGAAATAATAATTACCCTCATTATCACGAGCAGGACCATGAGCGTATTCGTGATAATTGGCATGGAAACCAAAGTCATCACATAGGGTTTCAAAAGAGTCAGCCCGGCCATCAGAATTAGAATCACTAATTCTAGTCAATTCGGATTTTTGCATGACCACCATTTTATCGCCTTTGTCATCCTCTATAATAACCCCAAGTGCCTCGTAGGTACCTTCTGCAAATAAGGACCACTTCTGATCACGAATTCTCCAAATTCCTGCTGACCTCGTTGCTACAACAATTGTACCATCTTTTGCTACTGCGATACCCGTGGGCTCAAAGAGCTGATTCCGCCCATACAAATCCTTTGGAGCCTCCCAGTTTTCAGTCGAATACCCGTGAGGAACCTCAAGAGCTTGACGCCCGAGCTTATTAGTATTTGTTCGGAGCTCTTGTGAAGTCCAGTCCTCTTTTTTTCCTATAACTGGTCTAGCTATTAAGCCCCCACGAAGCTTAGCAGAGAAAACAAAGTTCTTAACAGAATCAGTTCCATCTGCGCTAATGAACCACTCTCCGTCTGACAGCTTTCCGTCGCTAACACTAATATCTGAAATCCCTTCAACATCGATTTTGAATTTTTGGTCCTGAACTAACTTCGACGCAATTTCTATAACTATTAAACCATCGTCTGTTAAATTAACGGTTTGTTTGATGATATTTTGCCCAACTCTAAAATCAAAAACTGGAACACTATCAGATTCTCTGATGTGAAGTCCTTTATACTCGCCATCCATAGAAGACAATAATTCCGGAAAGTCTCTGTCTTCCCATAGCCATTTCTCGATTGCCTTGTGGTCTAATACATCAGGCTCTTTAAATTCAAAATCGATCAAGTCATTTGTGCTGACAATTGGACGAAGAATGCCCTTACCCTCTAAATAAACTTTATGCCCTTGTCCTCTTGAAGAACCAGGCCTTCCTCTCCCAGACCTCTCTTGCGAAAGGTTGATGAAGCCGCCCGCCCAAATATTTCGAACAGAAAGCACCCTTGGATCAAATGTGAAATTCATACCATTTGAAAATCCAACATGAAGAGCCCTTCCACTTGACCCTCTAAGTGGCGCTCTAATGACCCTTGCTCTATCGGTAACCACGATTTCGTTACGTATATCCAAGAGACTTTTTGGTTGAGCACCCTTATCTGTTTTCAACTTAACGACTGCTGGCCCAGCCTTATCTGCCGGCGAAAGAGTTCTCAAATAATGCCAAATGAATTCAACCTGTTGATCTGTGATAACCTCTTTTGAGTACATTGGCATCACTTTGGGGAAAGCCTGCCCCTTATTCGGTCCACTTTCATGAGTAGCTAAAACATCCCAGGACTTCCTGACTGAATTTAGATAATATGTTTTGTTGGCTTTGACATTAACTTTAATGCCTGAGGCCGAACTCAAAACCTCTCTATCCCTCGGAGTGTTTTGAAATAAGGAATACAAGGTAGGGCCGGATCTTACAGATTTATCAGTATCTTTGACTGCATGACAAACCATACATCCGTAAGTCTCAAAGGCTTTTTTACCCTCTATGACAGCATTAACTTCATCTTGAGCTAAACCTTCAAAGATAAAAATGACAAACGATAATAAAATGAGAATTTTCATAGTAGCGGAAAGATAATGGATAAATTCAAACTTAAGAATAAATCTAAGAGAGCTAAAGGTACACCCTTTTAATTATTTATTCTTTCTCACTTTGACGAGTTTTGCACCATTATCCTTAGGCATAGACTTATGCCATGATATCAATTTACTCTTCATTTTATTGAGAATCCCTGCATTTTGGTCGGCAACATTTTTAGTCTCGCCCAAATCATTTTCCAGATTATATAACTCCGAATCAGTGCCATCATATTCGCAAAGCAACTTCCACTTGCCTTCTCTCATCGCAAGATCCGGAAGATCTTTATCGCCATAAAAAGAATCTCGGTCAGGAGGTCTTCGGAAATATAATGGAGTCTTCCGAGATTTCTCTGAGCCACCTAACAACACATCTACTAATGATTCTCCATCAAAGGATATGCCTTTTGGAATCTGAAGTCCTGAAATATCAAGAAGACTAGGAACGACATCAATCGCAGAAAATACAGATTTTTTATTTACGTATCCCGACTTCTTAACGATTCCTGGCCCCCAAACAACAAGAGATGATCGAACTCCTCCCTCATACAAATGTGTTTTATATCCACGAAAAGGACCAGCAACACCGGCTCCCTTTTCAGGACCATTGTCTGAACATACCATGACCAATGTATTATCTTTTAGCTCGGGTGAATTACGGATATAATTAAAGAGTTTTCCTAGCTGGTTGTCCATTTCCTGAAGTACAGACAAATAAAGATCTCTTTTTGAGTCAGCCCATTTATCAGTTGGCGGCCAGAATGGTGCATGAACATCATCAGGCCACAAATTAATGTAAAAAGGTTTATCATTCTTTACAGATTCTTTAATGAAAGGAATCGCTTCATCTACGAATCCTTCTGTTATTTTTGATCGCAACATCCAACGAAAACCTTCCCCGAGACGTTCAGCATCAGACCATATTCTTCCTGGCTCTTTCTGGTTCGGCTTCAAGGTTAGTGGCAGTAATTTAGGACCCATGCCTTCAAAATTAGTTAATGATTTATCAAATCCATATTCAGTTATTTCAGGGGCATCATCCACATCTCTTTGACCACCCATATGCCATTTACCAAAATGCCCAGTTGAATAGCCGTTATTATTTAAAATCCTAGCAAGCATCGGGGCTTTTAGATCAAGCCACTGTGCCATCCCTCTTTGTTCGTTATGCTTTCTTCGTGAAAGGTAAGAAGTGATTTTCCATCTCTGAGGATACTGACCTGTTGAAATGGCCGTTCTAGACGGAGAACAAATTGGTGAATTTACATAAAATTGCTCAAACCTAATTCCCTCTTCAGCCAATCTATCAATATTAGGAGTCTTGGCATGCTCATTGCCAAAACATGAAAAATCTCCCCACCCCATATCATCGATGAAAACCAAAATGTAATTTGGGTTCTTGGCTACTGCATTAGAGCAAATAAGGATTGAGATAAAAAAAGCAATGGCAAGTTTCATGTATTTTTATGTTATAAGTTATGAAAAATTATTGTTTCGGACCATAGAGATGTTTGCCTTTTCTCGCCGCTGAGAGAGCCTCATCTGTATCTTGCAAAACACCAGGATCTCCTTGAGAATTCATCCACAGATCAAGTTCCTTACTTAGCCTTTCTTTTATCTCCAAATAATTAGTATCAGATATAAGGTTATTTAATTCATAAGGGTCTGCATCAGTATGATATAATTCTTCATGAGGGCGTCTCATATATCGCTTTACCAATTGGTATGTCTTTTTGTTGACCCATGAACTTCTGACCCATGTTGCCCAATACGGATTATTAAGATCCCCTTTACCATCCCAACCCATGAGATGCTTCTCAATATAAAGTTCTTCACTTTTTAAGTTTCTAATATATCGGAATTTCCCATCACTAATTGTTCTAACAGGATATGCAGGTCCCTCCGGCAAATTATTATGTATTCCAAAAGAAAATTGTCTGTGGCTTTTTTTCTTTGAAAGCAACACATCATAAAAACTTTTCCCATCAAATGATCTAGGTATTTTAGATTCACCTGAGGCTTCCAAGAGTGTAGGGAGCACATCGGCATACTGAATTACGGCATCAGTCTGAGACCCGCTTTTAATTACACCGGGCCATCTTGCAATGAAAGCGGTATGCAACCCCGTATCCCAATTAGTCCACTTACATCCTGGAAATTGCGAACCTTGCTCAGAAGTAAAAATGACTAAAGTTTCCTCCGTCTTTCCGGTATCTTTAAGAACCTTTAAAATATCACCGACCTGATTATCCATGTATGTTATTTCCGCCAAATACCGGCTAAAGGCTTCACGCGTTTTTGGAGTATCGGCAATGTTTGGGGGAAGGTTTATATTTTTTGGTGGGTACTGACTGGCATCTCCCATAACCCATGGAACGTGTGGCTCAACCAAAGCAACAACCAAACAGAATTTTTGAGAATCTTTTTTGGTCATGAATTTTTCTATCCCTCCTAAACTGTGTTCTCTGGTGGGATTACGCACACAGTTCAAATCAAAGCCTTCAATTTTTTCAAAAGGGTACACCTCTTTTGGCTTAACATGCACCTTTCCTGAAAGGCCAACTCTATAACCCTTTGCTCCGAGATAATGAGTAATACTTTTAGTACCTGGACGACTAGAAGAATGGTTCCATGCACAACCATTTCTTAATGGGTATTGACCGGTATATAGCTCTGAACGGCAGGGTTGACACATCGCTTCAGCTAAATATGCCCTCGTAAAAAGCATTCCCTCTTTTGCCAGACTATCAATGAATGGTGTCTTTGCATTTTTACCGCCATACAAAGGTAAATCATTGTAAGTACAATCATCAGCAATGATGATCAAAATATTTGGTCTGTCTTTAGCATTTTTAGATGAATCAAGTCCATTAGCAATATTCACAAAAATCAGCAAGCTTGAGATAGTAATTATCTTGCATATAAATGAAACTCGCGTGTAATTCATTGCTTGTGCTTAATCTTCCTTGATTCAGTTTTTGGTAATTAGAGTAATATAAAAAATGACTTTTTTAAGTAAATCCAACTTTCTACTATTCCAATGTTAATGAAAGAATCTTTTAATTTTATTTATCTGCTACTATTCACTCTTTTTAGCCTGTTTTCTAAAACATGCATTGCTGAGGGTAAAACTTTTTATGTTTCAGTTGATGGAAATGATAAGAAAAAAGGCACTCAAAGTGATCCTTTCAGAAGCATAAATCACGCCTCAAAATTAGCAGAACCCGGTGATACGATTTTCGTAATGAATGGCATTTATAGGGAACGAGTAGCTCCTCCGAAAAGTGGAAGTCCAGGAAAGCCTATCACTTATAAAGGTGAACAGCTCGGTAAAGTTTTTCTAAGAGGTTCTGATGAGTGGTCACCATCATGGAAACATCATAAAGGAAATGTTTATTCCGCAGCACTGGATGATGAATTATTTAAGTCTGATGATGTCTATGTCGATGACGCCAACCCATTTAATGTCCCTTTAGCCTCAACTCCATACAACAGACAAGGCAAACCAGAATTTGAAAGAACAGGCACCGGCGACTCAAAGATTTCATACACTTGTGGTCAGGTCATCATCAACAGTAAACCATGGATCCAAAAACCTTTCCTCAATGAAACCATCAAAGAATCTGGGAGCTGGTTCTATCAAAATGAAACTGGATTAGTATTTATCAACTTTGGAGATCTAAAGCCCTCAAAGCAATTGGTCGAAATATCTACAAGAAGAAGAATCTTTGCACCCCACCTCCTAGGTATAGGTCACATTATAGTTGAAGGCTTTGTTATGGAGCATTGTGGCAATCAATACCCCACGAATTTTTGGAGCACCCCTAAATGGGCCCAGGCTGGTGCCTTAGGCCTAAGGGGTGGGCATCATTGGATTGTACGCAACAACGTGATCAGATATGCCGGAGCAGATGCCATCGATATGGGTTCCGGTGGCGGGCAAAACGAACGCAGTGCACCAAAAGTTCCTAACGCTCCGCTCGGACATAATAATGTTATAGAAAAAAATTACATCGTTGAAAATGGGGCGGGTGGAATAATTGGCGCCAATAACCGTAACATTATCATTAGAGACAATGTCATCATGTATAACAACACCTTGGGTTTCATAGGCCCAAAAAGGTATGAGCATGGAGCTATAAAAAGTCACGACATCAAAGACGGATTAATCACAAGAAATTACGTCGCTAATAATCCTTTATCTGAGGGCATCTGGTTAGACAATCAGTTTCCGAATACTAGGGTAACCAAAAACATCTCTTACAATAATGGCTCACGCGGAATATTTCTCGAAATGAGTAACTACAAATTTGATACTGCGTTAATTGATCACAATATATCAATCGGAAACAAAAGAATTCAATTCTATGTTCATGATGCATCAGGATCAACAGTAATGCACAATCTTTTTGCTAATAGCCCAAAGACGGCAAAGTATGGACAGGGCGCCTACATCTACCAAGTCAACGCTCGCACAAACACTGGATATCATTCTCTATTTAATAATTTCTTTATTAATCACAGAATGATGATGGATATCAATTATCCATCTCATCGAAGCGGCCCTCAACGATTGAATCATAACATTTATGATGGTAATAAAAATGAGCGAACCTTTATTATAAACAGTTATTCCGATCGACCCTCTCCTTGGAAACCTGATGAGTTTTTTAAGCTCGTTAAAAACGATGTTGGAACCGAAAATCCAATCGCCTTGAATGGTGGATCAAAAGTGGGATTAACCATTTCAGAGTGGCAAAATTTTTGGCTGAAGCATGGTCAGAAAAATGACACAGAAAGCATTATGACAAAAGGCATCACTGTTTCCTATGATGATTCCAACCAAACACTTAAAATCAATATACCTTCAAATGTAAAATTCAACGGGAGCACCAATTACGATAAAATAAGCACTGACTATGAGGAACAACCCGTTCCCCAAAATGGAACAGCTATTCCAGGACCTTTTCAATCTCTAACTACTGGTGAAAACATATTCAAAATCTGGCACGGCCTCCCTTTAATTTCTCAAGGAG
>JACETS010000048.1 GCA_013911195.1 Verrucomicrobiales bacterium
ATGAGATCTTGCTTTTGGTTAATAGTCTTGGGGCAACAACTATGATGGAATGTCTTATTTGCTTACGTAAAGCAAAGGAATATTTAAATGATAAAGGAATTGTTGTTTATGATACAGCAGTTGGACCATATGTTACTTGTCAAGAAATGTCAGGAATTTCATTTAGCATAACAAAACTAAATGATGAATTAAAAAAATATTGGGATATGCCCTGTGAATCTGTTTGCTATACTAAACTTTAAAAATGGGTAAGGAAAATTTAGATCTTAGTGATACGATTGAAATGATAAAGCAAGTTGCCTTATCAATAATCGATTCTGAGCCATTGCTTACAGATGCTGATAGAAATTTAGGTGATGGTGATCATGGTTTAGGGATGGAGAGGGGAATGAAGGCAGTTATAGAAAAAATTGAAAGTTCTACGTTTGATCAAATATCAGATGTTTTTAAAGCTACGGGTATGGCAATGATGAGTTCCATGGGAGGTGCATCAGGAGCCTTATTCGGTACATTATTTAGGAATGGTGGCAAGGCATTGGATGAAGCAGAAAACCTTAATTCAGAAGGCTTAAAAAGCTTCTTAAATGCCGCAAATGAAGGAGTGAAATCACGTGGTGGTGCTTCTCCTGGTGATAAAACGATGATTGATGCTCTTGAGCCTGCCGCTCAGGAAGCTTCAGAGAATGTTTCATTGCCACTTTTCGAATTGATTAAATTAGTAGCTCAGGCAGCAGAATGTGGTAAGGAGAAAAGTAAGGATATGATAGCTACTATGGGTAGGGCAAAGACACTAGGGGAGAGATCATTGGGCCACCCAGACGCAGGGGCTTGTTCAGTTGCAATTATATTAAAATCAATGTCAGAATTTATTAACCAATAAAACAATAACCAAGAGTAAACAAAATATCACTATGGCTGATTTAGACGGATTATCCGCAGAAAAACAAAAAGAATATTATACTGATACGGAACAAACTGTTCCTAATTTTTTCCTTAAGGGTTCTCACCAATATGATTGGGGCTTGCAGAATAGGTTAGCACATATTTTTAATCCTGAATCAGGAAGAACTATAATGTTGGCATTTGACCATGGCTATTTTATGGGGCCCACTACCGGTCTTGAGAGGGTGGATCAAACCATTTTGCCATTAGAACCATATTGTGACTGTCTTATGTTAACAAGGGGTATACAAAGATCAATTATACCTGCTAGTACGCAGAAGGCTATTGCTTTAAGAGCTTCTGGAGGAACAAGCATGGTTAGTACCATTGATGAATGGGAAGGGGAAATTGATGGCAAGGCTGTTAAGTTGACACGTCCTGGATATGAGCCCCTTTCAAATGAGCATCTAGCTGTGGACATTGAGGAGGCAGTTAGATTAAATGCGTCTGTTTTAGCAGTTCAAGTATTCATCGGGAGTCAACACGAGAGACAATCTCTTCAGAACTTGACGAACCTCATTGATGCAGCTTCAAGGTATGGAATAGCTGTCATGGGTGTTGTTGCTGTAGGTCGAGCAATGGAAAGAACAGCCAAATATTTCAGAATGGCGACAAGGATTATGGCTGAATTGGGATGCCATATGGTTAAATGTTATCACATTGATGAAGGTTTTGAGACAATTACTAGCTGTTGTCCGGTTCCTATAGTAATTGCTGGAGGTAAGAAGAGACCTGAAAGAGATGCGCTCCAAATGGCTTATGATGCCTGTGCTCAAGGTGCTTCTGGAGTTGATATGGGAAGGAATATCTTCCAAGCAGATGCTCCGGTGCCAATGATGAAAGCGGTGAGGGGAGTTGTTCATGAAGGAATGGGTGCAGATGAAGCATTCGATCTCTATGAGAAACTAAAAGCAGAGTCTTAAATCATACATTTGAAGATTAGCTGTATAGGCTATATTGTTCTGAGTGACTATAATTTTTAGTCAATCTTTTAGATATGTAAGCCGTCAAATCCTGTCGACTACAACTCTTTGCGTTTTAGCATTGAGCCTGATTTTTGTATTAGGAAATTTATTTAAGCAAATATTCGAATTACTAGTTGATCGGGATCTACCTGTTACATCTGTGCTGCAATTTATTGTATATATATTTCCATACTCATTAATATTCACTATTCCTTGGAGTTTTCTTACTGGAGTGCTTCTTGTTTTCGGAAGAATGTCTAAAGACAATGAGATTCTTGCGCTAAGAATGTCAGGGTTAAGTATGCTGCAGATAGGTAAGCCAGTTTTTATAATATCTATTTTGCTTTGTGTTTTAAGTTTTTACATAAATACAACGATTGCTCCAAAGGGAAAGGCGGCCATGAAAATGACCTTATATAATATGGCTATCGAGGATCCTTTGGCTTTAATAATACCGGACAAGGTTATTACTACATTTCCAAATTATAGAATATATAGCGCTAATAGGATTGGGAACAAATTGATAGGTCTTGAGCTAGTTGAACTTAATGATGATAAATATCCAATTAGATATCTGAAATCTGAAGAAGCAATAATTGAATACAACGAAATTGATGATCAGTTGTTGCTGGTATTAGGCAATGCCGAGGGAATTATAAAGAACAATAAAAACCCAAAAGATTTAACAAATCTGGTTCCTGGTTTAAGCGCAGACGAAACAACTATCCCTTTGGACTTATCGACTTTTAGAAATAACCCAAAGAAGTTTAAACCAAGCCTTCTTGAGACTACTGAACTTTATAATCGGTTGAATCAAGATAGTGCGCTAAGTGAAAAAAAATCGAATGAAATTAAAACGGAGATACAAAAAAGGAATTCTTTCGCTGTAGCATGTTTTGCATTTGGTTTATTGGCTATTCCTCTTGGAATTAGCAAACAAAGGAAAGATTCTCATGGAGGGTTTGTTTTAAGTTTAGCTGTAGCATGTGTTTATTTTCTTGGAATAATTTTGGCTGACAATATGAAAGACCAAATTATTGCTCAATATTTAATGTGGTTGCCTACAGTTGCTATAACGCTTCTAGGTATGATTTTATTTATTAGACTTAACAGAAAATAATTTTTATTAGTTAAACCTTAATGAATAAAGGTTTGCATCCTTAATCTTAATTTCAAGTCTTACAACTTTTCCTTCAAGCGAACTTAAATCATTGATGCCTTTCCATTTTATTCTTCGATCAATGTAATTTCCTATGGATTCGATTGAATTATCTATTGCAAAGCCTTTGTAAGGGGATTTGGAATTATCTAAAATTGATACTTTTATTCCTCCAGCCGCAGATGTGGAATAATTCATGTACAATTGCTTTCCTTTAAAAATGAATGGCTTAGTAATCACGGTGCCTTGACTGAAACCTGCATAAATAGAACTAATTCCATCAATACGAAGTGAATATCGATGAATGCTGCTCGATGGTTGAGCGTAATTTTGATTTACATAAAATGACATTTCATTTGATGATGTTTGAACAATATTTAGAGCAGGGTAATTTGATCTCGAGACCCAATTTTCTAATCCAATTCCTGGTCTGACAAAGGATTCCATAAATTTTCGGTTATATGAACTTCCTCCTCTTGAGGTTAAGAGAACCACATCAGAGCAATCATTAAAATAACTTGGGTTAACGCCAATAATTTCAGCCTCATCCGTTGAAAGGATTTTACGACCAGGCATAAACCTGGCGGCAATACCTAGATATATATGAGTTGCTCTGAAGTATGGGTGAGTTTGATTAGTGTAAAGATGTTCAGAAGGCGTATTGCCAAAGTTCATTTTGGTTGGATTAGTCCAATGAATGAAATCCTTTGATGTTGTTCTGCTGACACTTCTGTAACCACTATAGCCACCTCCAGTCCATGTTCTAAAATAGCATACATAACATTTCTCATGTTCAGACCAAAATGAGACATTTTGTGAGTCGAAGATGCCATCTTTAAAGACGGCTTTTTCGTCGAGTTTTTTCCATCTTAACCCATCTGCCGAGATATAGGCGATAAGCCCTGATTTTTCAGTTCCCCCGAGAGCCTTAAATTTTTGATTTGGTTTACGGTTTGGATTTGTATCTAGGAAAGGGGAGAAATTATGGGTTACTGGGGCAGCATTAGCTAATACAATGTTATTTCGTGGATACTTTTTTTGGAGAAAATATGAAAGTTCAGGTCTACTCCAATTTATGCCATCATTAGAGGTGATGATGCATGTAGTTTCGTCTTCGCTGCCATCTTTTCCAGACTTAGGTAGACCACGATAGTATATCAAATACCTACTATCATCATTAATTACTGTTGAATAGCCGCAAAAAGGACCTTCCCAGCTTTTATCAAAACTATGCACTGGACCTTCATCTTTAGGTATAGACAATCGTATCTCAGCATCATCAAGTGATTCGATTAAGAAATCATCAATGAATAGCTCTCTTTTAGATTCAATATTAATTGGTTCTGCAGTCGAAACCAAATTGGATATTAGTAATAATATTAAAAGTGTAGGATTCATAATGCTTATAAATACGGTGTCTATGATGGATATGTTAAAAGTCCATAACTCTATATTACATATATTGTAGGAAGTTATTAATAAATGTAAAATCAGGAGGTTTTTATGAAATGAGCCAGAAATTCAACATTTCCTCCAGATCCAGTGATTGGCGAATTCGTTGTCCCAGCGTGAATAAGTTGGAGTTCTGTTGTTGCGTAGTTAACAATTTTACTCACAGATTTCTCGTGTAATTCTGGATCTTTAACAATTCCGCCCTTTGAGACTTCGTCTCTGCTCAGTTCGAATTGAGGTTTTATTAATGTGACAATTGAACAATTTGACGAGCCTATGTCATATGCTGCAGGTAAAATCTTAGTAAGTGAAATAAATGAAACGTCTATAACAATTAAATCTATTTGATCATCAATATCATTTTTTGTTAAGTATCTGCAATTTAGCTTTTCTCTGCTTAAAACCCTAGGATCTGACCTTATTTTCCAGCTTAGTTGATTTGTCCCCGCATCATAAGCATGAACTTTCTTCGCTCCATGCTGTAATAAGCAATCTGTGAACCCTCCAGTTGATGAGCCTATATCTAAACATATTAAATCACTCGGGTTAACGTTAAATATCTTTAGGGCTTCTTCTAGTTTAAATCCGCCTCTACTGACATATTTAGGGGCTTCTTTAATCTTTATTTCATCATCAACTCTTACCTTATCAGATGCTTTATCTATTACGTGTCCATTTACGATGACTTTCCCGGCAAGAATCAACCTTTTGCCGAGCTCTCTAGATTCAACGAGTTTTCTGCTTACTAATTCTTGGTCTAATCTTGAAAATGGCACTGTTATGTATATATGATAAAAAAATTTGTAACTAATTGTAAACAAGTTATATAGATGTGATCTTATTATTGCTTTTAAGCCATCATGTCATAAATATAATTGATATTTCGATAATGTAATACGATAGATCGTCAAATGGATGAAACTCAACAAAATACGGATGATATTAGGATTGAAGAAATTAGGCAATTGTTACCGCCTTCACTCCTTCTATCCGAATTACCGATATTAGAATCTTCTGCCCAGTTAATTAATTCAACAAGGTCTGATATCGAGAGCGTTCTTAATGGTATAAGTGATAAGCTTCTTGTGGTTGTTGGCCCCTGCTCCATTCACGATCGGAAAGCTGCTATAGAATACGCTGAACATGTTAAAAAATGGATTAGTACATATTCAAGTAATCTCCTCATTGTGATGAGGGTTTATTTTGAAAAACCAAGAACAACTGTTGGCTGGAAAGGTTTAATCAATGACCCGAATTTGGATAACTCATTTGATATAAATAATGGTCTCAAAATTGCAAGATCCTTACTCAGTGAAATAAATGAGATGGGTGTTCCCGCAGGTACTGAATTCCTTGACGCAATAAGTCCACAATACTATGCCGACTTAATCTCTTGGGGCGCTATTGGTGCTCGTACAACCGAGAGCCAAATTCATAGGGAGCTTGCGTCTGGTTTATCTATGCCGATTGGTTTTAAAAATGGTACTGGTGGAAGTATTAAAATTGCAGTCGATGGGATTAAGGCGGCATCCCAGCCGCATCACTTTCTTTCGGTCACAAAACAAGGAGTCAGCGGTATTGTTAAGACTCGAGGAAACAAGAGTTGTCACGTAATTCTTAGAGGGTCCTCAAATGGCCCTAATTCTGATTCCGATAGTGTTAACGAAACATCCAAGTTACTTAGAGATAATGATCTCCCCGGGCAATTAATGGTTGATTGTAGCCACGGCAATAGCTTGAAAGATTATAAAAAACAGGTTTTGGTTGCTGAGGATTTATCAGAGCAAATATCAAATGGATCAAAAGATGTTGCTTCAGTCATGATCGAAAGCAATCTGGTCGAAGGTAATCAAAAGATTTCACCGAACTTGAGTGATTTGGTATATGGACAAAGCGTTACTGATTCCTGCGTCGGTCTAGAAGATACTGAGGAGATTCTTTCGATGTTTGCTAACGCTGTACAGAAAAGAAGGAAGTGATTTTAATCTCCTTTTAGACCGAATATTTAGGTTCACCTATTTTTCTATATCGGTGAAATTTGGTGGGATGCTTAAAATTCTAAAGAAGATCTGAAACAGCAACACGCTCTTCATTAAGCTCATCAACTGAAGCTTTAATTTTCTCTTTGGAAAAATCATTCAACTCCACATCCTGTACGATTTCCCACAGTGATCCATCGCTCCTGACGGGGAAAGAAGCAATAAGTCCCTCATCAATTCCATAACTTCCATCTGAACATACACACACGCTGTGCCAGTCGCCCTGTGGCGTCATTTCTGTTAAGTGTTTAACATTGTCAACTACGGCATTAGCGGCAGAAGCAGCTGAAGAGGAGCCTCTGGCTTCGATTATAGCAGCTCCCCTTTTTTGAACCACTGGTATAAAAGTGTCCTTAAGCCATTCTTCATCACTAATAACTTTGTCGGCTACGGTTCCATCTATTTTTGCATTATAAAAGTCTGGATATTGAGTCGCTGAGTGGTTTCCCCATATTGTCATATTGGATACGGAACTAACATGAACTCCTGCCTTTTGGGCAAGTTGAGTCTTGGCTCTGTTCTCATCAAGTCTAGTCATGGCGTGCCAACGATTATTTGGAATATCAGGCGCATTATTCATTGCTATTAAACAATTTGTATTACATGGATTGCCGACTACTAAGACTCTCACATCGGAGGCTGCGTTATTGTTGATTGCCTGACCCTGACCTGTGAAAATCTTTCCATTAATTCCCAGGAGGTCCCCTCTCTCCATGCCTGCTTTTCTTGGGACGCTTCCTACAAGTAGTGCCCAATTAGTATTGGAGAAACCTTTATCCAAATCACTTGTTGCATTAATGTTGTTAAGTAATGGGAAAGCGCAATCATCTAACTCCATGCAGACTCCTTCCAAAGCGCCCATTGCAGGTTCTATCTCAATTAGATTCAAATTGACAGGTTGTTCAGGGCCGAACATTGCACCGGATGCAATTCTAAATAATAATGAGTAACCGATTTGGCCGGCTGCTCCCGTGACTGAAACTGTTATAGGGGTGTCCATTTTTTCGAAAATCTTTATTAATTATTTGGTTTAATAGTAAATTTTTAAATTACTTCGGTAAATTTTAAAAGGTCATTGTCTGTTATTTACCATGAGCTTCCTATTGCTCCTACTTCCCATTCCTCAACTAATTCAGCATCAAAGTCTTCAAGAAATCTGGATGGTCTTTGCATAACGTCTCCAGTTCGTGAACTTGGCCACATATATGGGTGGATAAGGTAAAGTTCATCCCTTGCTCGGGTAATGGCTACATAAAATAAGCGTCTTTCCTCTTCAAGGCCAGACTCTTCCTCATCATCTTCTTCGATGACTCGCGAGTTAGGAAACATTCCGTCTGTTAGCCAGATGACAAAGACGGCCCTCCACTCCAATCCTTTGGCTTGATGTACAGAGGATAACGTTACGGCTTCTGACTTATCTTCGCGCTCATTGTTTCTCGTCGGCTCTCCTTCAACACCAGACAAAAGCGCTAGTTGACTGAGGAATTCAGCGGTATCCTCAAACTGTTCACTGTAACGCTTTAGCTGTTCAAGATCTTGTATTCTGTTGTCATAGTTGGTGAATTTGCTCCTCATGTAGTCATCATAAACACCTCCTAACACTGATGATATCATTTCCCTTGGAGAAGCCAGTTCACCATCAGGGGCCATTTCATCCATAGTGTAACCAAATTGAATCCAAGTATTCCTAGATTTCGAGGGGACTTTGAATTCCTCCAAGTGGTCAGAGAATGAGTCAGGGGGATTGTCACTTTTAACGATCGGTGATTTTAACCATTCGCTCCATAGCTTTGACGCGCTTACGACCCCTATCCCAGGAAGCATTCTGGCAATTCGCTTGAAAGCTACTTCATCTTTTAGGTTAACGGCAAGCTTCATGAAGGCCGCGACGTCTTTGATGTGGGCCTGTTCAAAGAATCTCAATCCACTTGTAATATTAAATGGAATGCCTCTGTTGGTTAATTCCATCTGTAATTCCATGGCCTGATAATGAGCCCTATATAAAACGGCAATTTCTTCTAACTCAATTCCTTCGTCTCTAAGTTCTAGAATTCTTTGTGCGACAAACGAGGCCTGGGTATTGGGATCATTGACGGGAACTAATGCGGGTAATTGTCCTCTTTTAGGTCTATTTGCTTTGAGGTTTTTCTTGAACTGTTTTTTATTAACTGAAATGGCCTGATTGGCAAGTTCCAGGACTTCTGGTACTGATCGGTAATTGGTTTCAATCTTGAAAGTTTTTGCTTTTGGGTAGGTTTCTTCAAATTGAAGAATGTGTTCAAAGTCTGCTCCTCTCCATGAATAGACTGATTGAGCGTCATCACCTACGACCATTAAATTTTGGTGCTTTCCAGAAAGAAGTCCAATTAATCGTGATTGGACTTCATTTGTGTCTTGATACTCATCAACAAGTACAAACTGAAATTGATTCTGATAAAGCTCTAGTAAATCTTTGTTTTCCTCTAATATTTTAACGGCGAGAATGAGCAGATCATCGAAGTCAGCTGAATTGGTTTCGATTTTTCTCTTTTGGTATTCTTTGCGCACCTTATTTATTGGTGTCTTTAGATCTAAAAAGTAAGGGTACCGGTATTCCAGAATATCTTGCATGGACTCTCCAGTATTTTCGGAAAGACTGAACATCGTTGCCAGTAATTCAGGTTTAGGAAAGCGAACTTCTTTGGTGTTGACTCCCGATGAGGCGACGCAAGCAGACATTAAATCCTTTTGATCCTCGCGATCCATTATTGAGAATGATCTTGTCAGGCCAACCTTCTCAGAATGTCTTCTTAGGATTCGATTTCCAACTGAATGAAAAGTCCCTCCCCATATTGAAGTCGTGTCAAAAGGAACAAGATCTTCGACACGGTCTAACATTTCTCGAGCAGCTTTGTTTGTGAAAGTTAATAGAAGAATATTTTCTGCAGATATTCCATTATCTAACAAATAGGCCACCCTGTATGTTAAGGTCCGAGTTTTGCCACTACCCGCACCTGCGATCACCAATGATGGGCCCATTAGAGCAGTCACCGCGGCATACTGCTGCTCATTCAGCTCAGATTTGTAATCGATGTTACTACTGCCTTGAGGAGTGGATGATTCTAAATTGTATCTTCTAGCCATTTAAGGATTTTTAAGAAGGAACTATTTTGAACTATCAACAGTGCGGACATGATCTAAATAAGATGAAAGCTCTTTCTTTACGACTTTAAGAAGAAAATATACTCCGATCAGGTTTGGAACGACCATACAAAAGAAAAGTGCATCTGCTAGCCTGATAACGTTACCGAGAGAAGCCGCGGCTCCAAGGATAATAAAAAGGCAATAAATAAATTTGAATGAAATAATAACATCATTCCTCTTTCCAAAAAGATATATGACTGCCTGTTCAGCATAATACGACCAAGATATTAATGTTGAAAAAGCAAAAAGGATAACCGCAATGGATAATAGATAAGGGAACCAGCTGATAACGGTGGCAAAGGCTTCTGAAGTTAACCAAATTCCATCGCCATCTCTCATTTTGATGTCATCTGACTTTACCCAACCGGTAACGTCTTCTTTAAAAACCTTTACCTCTAGCCATTTTCTTCCTTGCTCAGACTCGTTGCCTGTAAGATTAAATTTTGTTCCTGATTCAACTGTAGTTACAATGCTTTGTGATGCCGGTGCAGTTACAAGATCTAGTTGATTTATTGCATCAGCTTTAACATTCCACATCCCAGATGAGATGATGACTAGGGCTGTCATCGTACAAACAATGACGGTATCAATGAATGGTTCGAGTAAAGCAACAAGACCCTCACTGGCAGGACGATCAGTTTTAACAGCTGAGTGAGCTATTGGAGCAGAACCAACACCGGCTTCATTTGAAAATACCCCCCTTTTAATTCCTTGTATAATTGCTCCAATTACTCCTCCTACAGCAGCCGAACCTGAGAACGCTTCTGTGAATATCAACCCAATAGAGGATGGAATTTCTCCAGCATTAACAATAAGTACAGTCACTGCAGCTAGCATGTAACCAGCGCACATGAAAGGTACTAAAAACGAAGTCACCCTAGCTATCCATACGATACCTCCAATGATTACGACTCCTACGACCAGAGCGACAATAAGACCAAATTGCCAACCTTGCTCAAGAATACCGAACGTATCTGAAAATTGTTGATGAGCCTGGTTGGCTTGAAACATGTTTCCGGCCCCTATCGCTCCAGCAACACAAAATATAGCAAAGAGAATTGCAAGAAATTTACCAAGTTTAGCCATCCCCATTTCCTTTAACCCGTCCTGTAGATAGTACATTGCTCCACCCCTTGTTTTGCCATCTGGATCAACCTTTCGATACTTAACACCCAATGTGCATTCTGTGAATTTTGTAGTCATACCGCACAAGCCTACGAGGATCATCCAGAAAGTGGCGCCCGGTCCGCCAATAGCTATTGCCACAGCAACACCAGCAATATTACCAAGACCAACGGTAGCTGAAAGTGCTGCTGAAAGTGCCTGGAAATGGGTAATCTGACCCGGGGCATCCTTAGTCGTATATTTTCCAGTGATTGTCCGGGCGGCAATTCCCAATGCTCTAAAATTAATGAAACGAAAATAAATTGTTAGAAATAGAGCAGTTGTACCAAGAACAATTAAAACAAGAGGTATCGCTTTTCCTCCACCGATAGGCATACTCCAGAAAACTACTGATTCTGCGACATTAGCAGCAGGCTCAAGAACTTGATCTATTTTTTGGTCTATGGACATTGAAGATTCTGCATTAACTGGCATGCAAAATGTAAGTAGAAAAAGATTCAATAATATAAATAGATAGGATCTGGAAATAAAACTGGATTTCATTTTTATACGTATTTTACTGAGTAAGATTGATGTATTGACATATTTATGTCGAGATTATCTTAACAAGCCTAAAATATTTAAAATTCATGCCGGAGAACAGTGTACTTTTCTTGCAAAATGTCCCTGTAAGGATTATTGAAACACTGCATACCAAATGAATATTACCGCTAATTCATTTATAAAATTCTACAAGTCTTCTATAGGAAAGAAGGTTGTAGTTGCTGTTACTGGATTGGCGTTGATTGGTTTTCTTCTGGGTCACATGATCGGCAACCTGAAAATTTATGCAGGCGCCGATAAGATAAACTCCTACGCAGCATGGCTCCACTCAATGCCTATTGTTCTATGGGGGGCAAGAATCGGATTATTGGCCTGTTTTTTTGGGCACATAATTACAACAATAATGTTGGTTATTCAAAACCGACGTTCCAAAGGTAGTCAGTATGTTTATAAGCACACCAATAAAGCCTCTTCTGCATCCAGAACAATGATCTGGAGTGGTATTATCATTATCTGTTTTGTAATTTATCACATACTTCATTACACGGTTCGCTTTGCCAATGATTATGATTCATCAGCTTACATTGATCCTAATGGGAACCACGATGTCTACAAAATGCTCATCGATGGTTTCAGTTGGTGGCCTGCTAGTTTGTTTTATATTTTCTCGATGGCCCTTCTTTGTTGGCATCTCAGTCATGGGTTTGCAAGTGTATTTCAAACGCTTGGTCTTAGAACCGATAAAACCTGGACAATAATTAAAGCTACAGGATACGCCTATTCGTTAGTTATATTCGTAGGAAACTGTTCAATACCTGTTAGTGTTTTAGCGGGGTGGCTTTCTTAAAAAAGATAAATGAACCAAAAAGAATCAGAATCAAAAACTACAAGTTCATCTGTCACGGGAGTTGCGGTTAAAGAATTGAAAAAAACGAGGTCCAGGAACAAGGCAACTACTCCTGACGCCAATATTCCTTCTGGTCCAATTGATTCAAAGTGGACTAAGCATAAAATGGATTCTGCTCTTATTAATCCAGCCAACAGAAGAAAGTTCACTGCAATTGTTGTTGGTTCAGGTTTGGCCGGTGGTGCGGCAGCCGCAACACTTTCTGAATTAGGATATAATGTTAAATGTTTTTGTTACCAAGATAGTCCAAGAAGAGCACATTCGATTGCCGCCCAAGGGGGGATAAATGCTGCCAAGAATTACCAAAATGATGGTGATAGTATTTATCGATTATTTTACGATACAATCAAAGGTGGTGACTTTCGGTCACGTGAAGCCAATGTGTATAGGTTAGCTGAGGTCAGTGCAAATATTATTGATCAATGTGTTGCACAAGGCGTTCCTTTTGCCAGAGAATATGGAGGTTTGCTAGACAATAGATCTTTTGGAGGAGCGCAGGTAAAGAGAACATTTTATGCACGGGGTCAAACTGGACAGCAGCTCCTTTTGGGCGCATACCAAGCATTACAAAAAGAGATCAACAATGGTGGAGTGGAGATGCATTCCAGAACAGAAATGTTGGATGTCGTCTTAGTAAATGGTCACGCCAAGGGAATTATTACTAGGCACATGGTTACAGGCAAAATAGAATCACATGCCGCAGATTGCGTTATATTAGCAACAGGTGGTTATGGTAATGTTTTCTTTTTATCAACCAATGCGATGGGATGTAATGTGATGGCGGCATACAGAGCCCACAAAAAAGGCGCCTACTTTTCCAATCCTTGTTACACTCAAATTCATCCTACATGCATTCCAGTTAGTGGCGAATATCAGTCAAAATTGACACTGATGTCTGAATCATTACGAAATGATGGCAGAATATGGGTGCCAAAAAAATCCAGTGATACAGGTAAACCTGCATCTGAAATTCCTGAAAAAGACAGAGATTATTACTTAGAGCGAAAATATCCATCATTTGGAAACCTTGCTCCTCGTGACATAGCGTCAAGATCTGCCAAAGAGGCATGTGATGCCGGCTTAGGAATTGGAAATAGTGGTCTCGGTGTTTATTTAGATTTTGCGGATTCCATTAACCGTTTTGGAAAAGATACAATTTCTTCAAGGTATGGAAATCTCTTCCAAATGTATGAAAAGATTACTGGTGAGGATCCTTATTCACAGCCCATGAGAATTTATCCTGCCGTTCATTATACCATGGGAGGTTTATGGGTTGATTATAATTTAATGAGTAATGTTCCTGGATTACATGTTCTGGGTGAGGCTAATTTTTCAGATCATGGTGCAAATCGTCTTGGAGCATCTGCGTTGATGCAAGGTTTAGCTGATGGATATTTTGTGATTCCGGCAACTCTTCCGAATTATCTTGTGAATGAATCGCCTGGTTCGGTATCAACTGACATGCCAGAATTCAGGGAAGCAGAAGAGAATGTGCGAACAAGAATATCAAAGCTTATTTCTATTAATGGTAAGAGGAGCGTGGATTCATTTCACAGGGAGCTTGGTCTTCTTGTTTGGGATAAATGCGGAATGGCTC
Source organism: Verrucomicrobiales bacterium (assembly GCA_013911195.1). Taxonomy (GTDB): domain Bacteria; phylum Verrucomicrobiota; class Verrucomicrobiia; order Verrucomicrobiales; family DEV007; genus EC70. The sequence goes on from JACETS010000048.1 coordinate 13,913, forward strand.
GAAACGAAAAGGGTCTCATTGAGGCATTGGTAAAAATTCCTCAAATTCGAGAAGAATTCTGGGAAAATGTTTGCGTCCCTGGGGATTCTACCAACATAAATCAAGAACTCGAAAAAGCTGGAAGAGTGGCGGACTTCATGGATTTTGCCGAATTATTGTGCCATGATGCATTGCACAGAAATGAAAGTTGCGGTGGTCACTTTAGAGAAGAATATCAATTCACCAAGGATGATCCTGAAGTCTCATCTGGTTACACGAATGAAGGTGAGGCAAAACGAAGAGATGATGAGTTTGCGTACGTCGCCGCTTGGGAGAGAAATGAAAAAGGCAATCTTAATCTTAAAAAGGAACAATTGAAGTTTGAGAACGTTAAACTTGCAACAAGAAGTTACAAATAGCATCAAATGAATTTAACTCTGAAAGTTTGGCGCCAAGAAAATAAAGACACCAGAGGTGAAATCGAGACATATGTTGTCAGCGATATTCCTGAGGAAGCTTCTTTTCTTGAGATGCTTGATATAGTTAACAATCAGATAATAGAGACTGGCGGTGATCCGATCACATTTGATCACGATTGTAGAGAAGGCATTTGTGGTTCATGCTCATTAACCATTAATGGTATTCCTCATGGTAAGGGGCATGGAATCACCTCTTGCCAACTTCACATGAGAAAATTTTCAGACGGAGAAACAATTTATATTGAACCCTTCCGTGCTAAACCTTTTCCTGTTTTGAAGGATCTGATGGTTGATAGATCATCATTTGACCGAATTATTGAGTCAGGTGGATTCGTCTCGGTGAGAACAGGTTCAGCCGTTGATGCAAACTCTATTCCTATTGAAAAGAAAGATGCCGATACCTCTTTTGATGCTGCAACCTGTATTGGTTGTGGCGCATGTGTAGCCTCATGTAAAAACGCAAGTGCAATGCTTTTTGTATCTGC
>JACETS010000049.1 GCA_013911195.1 Verrucomicrobiales bacterium
ACATAATGCGGATCAGTGAGAGGTGGATCAACAACTAAATTTCGTGTTTGTTGATAGATTGATACCTTTTGAATCGTTTAGTGAGTTAAGAATAGATGAAAAGGCCTCTCATTTTTATAATTACCAGCTTTTGCTTAGTTTTCATAATTTCTCTTATTAGATCCAAGGGAAAGGATTTAGATGAAATTAAAAAGAGATCAATTCCCAAGATCAAAAAGGAACTTGAAGAGAAAGACCTAGAATTTGGCTCCAAGGTATTTATCCGAATTTTCAAGGAAGAAAAAATATTAGAGATATGGCTGCAAGAGAAAGAAAAAAAAACCTTCAGATTTTTTAAGAGTTTTCCAATTTGTAATTATTCAGGATATTTAGGCCCCAAGTTGCAAGAAGGCGATCTACAAGCTCCTGAGGGGTTTTATTCTGTGGATAAATCCAAAATGAATCCAAATAGTAAGTTTCATCTATCATTTAATTTGGGTTTTCCTAACCCTCTTGAGATTGACCTCGGTCGAACGGGTTCTTTTTTGATGGTTCATGGAGGTTGTGTTTCAACAGGTTGTTTTGCTATGACAAATAAATGGATAGAAGAGATATATTTAATCGCTGAGGCTTCTCTTGAATCCGGGCATCACTCTTTTGATGTTCACTCCTTTCCATTTAGAATGTCGACAAAAAATATGGAAAAGGTATCTAATCAAAAATGGCAAGCTTTCTGGGAAAATTTAAAAGAAGGCTATGATTGGTTCGAATCAAAAAAAATCCCTCCGTATGTGGACTACGAAAATAAGTTGTACACATTTAAAGATGCTTTTTAAGTTTCAATTGTAGTATGGATTAACCCTTGAATCCTGCACTCTTATTCCTGATCATTGTAACACGCCACTGATCTCCTGATACATTGTCAGTTGTTTTGGGATTGAGAGAGGTCATTCCTCTGACAATGGTCTCTGGGTCGTTATAATGTTAGCTGGGAGATGTTCAATGTTTGGCATTAGATTTGCTAATGTCGTTATTCATATTTCTTGAAAATGAAATCGTGGATAACATGGAGTAAAAAATTTTGGACTCATAATTATACCAAAAGGCTTTTTATCTTATATCTATGCTACATGGCTTGTATTGGAACTGGAAGCTTACAAAGAATTACCAAGGAGCCTCGAAACCTAACATATGATTCAAGGCCAGTTATTCGAAGACTGTAAGCTATAATACCTTCACCCATTAAGTCATAGGCTATTATAATTGGGTTATTTCGTTGACTTTAATGTGATTAAAAATCCTATCGGTGAGTAATTGTAATTGGTTCGTTAGTTGCACGGTGTTACAGTTTTGTGAATGAGAGGATTTCTAAAAAGCCTTAGAGTAGCAAAGGTGTTCGTGCTGATTTATAGAGCGAAGCTAATAAAGAGTAATTCATGACCGCTAGGATTTTCATCATTACCCTCCTCTCCGCTACTGCGCTTTTATCAGCCGCAGACAACGGCTTCGAGCAACAGTTATTGCCTTTTCTTGAAAATTATTGCTTCGATTGCCATAACGATGATACGCGAAAAGGAGACTTGGCGCTTCACACGCTCAATCCTGACGTAGTGAATGGAGGCGATGAGGCTATCTGGGCCATCGTTCTAGATCAACTGAACTCAGGGGAAATGCCGCCGAAGAAGAAGAAGCAGCCACCTGAGAAACAATTACTGACTGCGCTCAACTGGCTAACTGAAGAGTTGAATAAGGCTGAAGTTGCAGCCAATGCTCGTAGTAGCCAAATTGTTATGCGCCGACTAAACCGGCTTGAGTACCGCAATACGATTCGTGATCTTCTAGGTCACCCCTTTGATCCAACCGAGTTGTTTTCACCGGACACCATATCAGATGGTTTCGACAACATCGGCGATGCTCTTGTGCTCTCGCCACTGCATGTCGAGAGTTTTGTCGCGGCGACCGAACGTATTCTGGATAAAATTATCGACATTCCAGAGAAGCCACCCTTACGTCAACACTGGCGTATTGTTAATTCAATAGGTGGTCAAAACCCACTCAAATTCGATCGTAGTGGAGCCTGGCATGACGGTCACGTGGGAAAAGATAAGAATAAGATTAAGCCAGGATTTCTTCAGGGTAATGTGTTGCCCAATATCGAAATTCCCAATGGCTCGACGCCTTATTCTATGATTGATCTTACCCAAGATCCTCCGCGTACCTATGAGGGTTCTTGGGATATCCGTGCCTTTGGAGGGAGTGGGGTCGATGAGGGTGTTGCATTCAGTAAGAAGGATAATACTTTTGGCTTTAAGTGGTTTGCCTATGAGGAGGGTGTGTACCGTGTGCGCCTGCATGTGGAGGCATTTGGTCCGAAAGACTGGGAAGGTGCGTCTCCTAAACTGGGGCTTGCCCTCTTTCCTGAAGGCACTATGTGGCGGGAAGAACTCCTCAAGCTTAACCACTCTCAAGTGATCGAGTTAGAGTTGTACCGAGACAATATTCCTTGGTATACCAAAACGACTGGTAATCGAAACTGGGGTCTTAAATACTATTTCCAAGTGTCAGAAGAGGTCGATGCTGAAGGTAAGAAGGTCCCCTTCGGTATACATATTTCTGAGATTGAGGTAGAGGGTCCGCTGAACCCCGTCTGGCCCCCAACGTGGCACAGTCAGCTATTTCCAGAACGTATGAACGCCGAAGGCGATGATTTCTATGCTGAACGGGTGCTGCGCCCATTCATGAACAAGGCCTATCGCCGGGTCAGCACTGATGATGAGCTATTCGAAATGATGAATATTTACCGCCAGGAGAAAAAGAAAGGCTTGCCTGTAAAACAAGCTCTACGGATGCCCTTGGCGACAATTCTCACCTCACCCAAGTTTCTTTTTATTGCGGATCAGGATGAACCGCCTCTAACGCCAAAAGCGCAGAAACAGGTCAGTGGTTTCGAACTGGCCTCGCGTCTGTCCTACTTTCTCTGGCGAAGCATGCCCGACGCGGAGCTATTTGCTAAAGCCGAATCGGGTGCTCTGCTTCGACCTGAAGTATTAGAACCTGAAATTGAGCGCATGCTCAAAGATCCAAAGTCCGAGGCGATCATTACTCATTTTACTCACCAATGGTTAGGCTTGGATAAATTGGAAAATCTGACGGTAGATAAAACCCTGCACCCGGATTATGATTTGGCGCTTCATCAATCGATGATTGGCGAGTCGACCGCCTTCTTCCGTGAGGTCCTGCATGAGAAGTTGAGTCTTTACACCTTTCTGGATTCAGATTTTCTGATGCTAGACGAACGCCTCGCCCGGCATTATAAAATTCCTGGTGTTCGAGGTAACGCTTTTCGTAAGGTGAAGTTGAAGGAAACCGATCCTCGTGGGGGATTGTTAACACAGGCGGCGGTGTTGACTACAACTTCGAACGGTATTCGAACAAAGCCCATTACGCGTGGAGCTTTTGTTCTTGAAAATATACTTGCTGATCCACCCAATCCACCACCACCGGATGTTCCAGCGGTTGAAGATCTGGATGTAATTGAGCCGGCGGCTACCCTGCGCAAGCGACTCGAGCAGCATCGCAACAACCCGTCTTGTTTAAACTGTCACAAGAAAATTGATCCAATTGGCTTTGCCCTGGAGAACTACGACGCAATTGGTAAATGGCGTTCTCATGAGATGGTGGCGGCGGATGCGACTGTGCATAAACCAGCGCCATTCCAACCGGGGCAAACGATCAATATTCGCTTTGCCAACGGGTCGGGTGCTAACACCGATTTTATTGCTATCCTCCCGGCTGGAGTGAAGGACGAGGAAAGTTATAAGCAGCCGGGTCTCTACAAAGGGTCGCCGATTTGGAAGTATACAACGAACACAGAACAGCCTGCGGCTAATGGTGTCTTCAGCGGTGCTGTTTCGTTAACGGCGCCCAATCAGCCAGGTGAGTACGAAGCACGATTCTACTTTGCTGGTAATGATAATATTCCTCACGCTCGCCAGACTTTTACCGTGACCAAAACAGCATTGGAGCATCATGCGGGCGTTAACCGTCCGCCGCTATTGCTTGATCCTTCAGAAACTGAAAAGACTCTCGTTTCTGTTCCTATAGACCCGGCTGGTAAGCTCCCAGATGGACGAACCTTTGAGGGTATTGACGATTTTAAGAAATTACTGCTGGAGGACAAGGAAGCTTTTCTCCAGTGCTTAACCGAAAAAATGCTTGTCTATGCTCTAGGGCGGCCGGTACTGTTCGGGGACAGAATATTGGTTCGTAACATTGTTGGTGACCTAAAAAAGCAGCCGACAATGGATACATTGATCAAAGCGATTGTCACTAGCGATGCATTTCACAACAAGGATCAAGGAGAGAAAAAATGATTAAACCTATTAGCCGACGAACTGTGTTGCGGGGAACAGGCGCGGCGATCGCGCTGCCTATGCTTGAGATCATGACTCCGCGTCTACGTGCCGACGAGTCGCCTTCGGATAAAGTGGCTCGAATGGTTTGTATTTATACGCCGCATGGTGTGCGTAACAGCACCTGGTATCCAGAGAAAACAGGATTCGGCTATACCATGTCATCAACTCTTGATGCGCTGTCACCTCTGCAGGACAAGGTATCGATTTTGACCGGTCTATGTCACCCCCGTATGGCTTCCAATGTCGGCCACGCCGCGGCAGGGCGTTGGCTCACTGGGGTCAATGATGGTGACCGAGTGCTGGTGGATTTTGCCTCGCCCAATAAGGCTTTTTCCGTCGATCAACTGGTGGCAAACTCAATCGGCACTAAAACACGATGGCCTTCACTGCAGCTCTCGACCGAAGCCGGTGCCGGTGTGCCGGGGCGTAGCCGGACCTTATCCTTTAACGCCCGTGGACTTCCGCTACCCTCGATGAACGAACCGAGGGCAGTATTCAATCGGCTTTTCGTACCAAACACGGCCAAGGACCGTGCTGCCGAACGAGTGCGTTATCAGCGGCGCCAAAGTCTGCTCGACAATGTCATGCGTGAATCGAAATCATTGGAGAAGCGATTGGGAATAGCTGATCGCGAGCGTCTCGGCGAATTTCTTGCGTCCATTCGTGAAGTTGAATTGCAGCTTGATCGCAATCAAAAATGGTTGGATCACCCAAAGCCCGAGGTTGATACCTCCGACTTACAGTTTGCCTTTAAGAATCGCAGTGAGTTTCTGAAGGTGATGTATGACTTGATGTTTTTCTCTTTGCAGACCGATTCAACTCGAGTCATTACCTTTATGTCTGGTGTTGAAGTTGATATGTACAAGTGGGGAGAGTTGGGCGTTAACAAGGATTATCATTCTTTGCAGCATCATAATGGAAACAAAGTGGATATGGAGAAGCTGTCGAAAGTCGATAAACGTGAGGCTGACTTATTGGCTGGCTTCTTGGTACGCCTGAACGAGACGGCACAGGAGGATAGCAGCATGTTGGACCATACCATGGTTCTATATGGTAGTGGTATGAACAATGGTGTGGGATTCGAAGATGGAAAAGGGTCGCACTCGACCCGAAAGCTTCCAACTCTTTTGGCTGGCGGTGGCAAGCTTGGTATCAAGCAAGGTCAGCACTTGGTATACGCGAATGACAGAACACCGTTGTGCAACCTTCACGTTACGCTCATGCAAAGTATGGGCCTCGAGCGTGACCATTTTGTCGATGGAACGGAACGCTTGACTGGGCTCAGTTAGAGGTGGATAACGGAGAGACGTCTTGATATTTGTAGAACTCAAGCGGTCCTAATTTATTTAGGTACACGGTTAAGTGTGTAGTAAGCAGCTGAATGCAGAAGCGTTTGGCCTTTGCTATTTCGGACGCCAGAGCTTTGCAGTTCATATACGTAACCTGGGCGCATTTCGTCAATGACCAGGTGTACTTCCCGCAAATTAACGTTCTTTTCTAAGACTTTCACTAGGTGAGTCTTAATATCCACAGGTTCACCACCGTAATTTGAGTGGTACGGGTAGGTGTAACTAGTTATTGTAAAGTTCTTTGGATTAGTGACCGAGGCAGCATCAACAGGCTGAGTGAACGTCAGGCGAAAGCCATTTTTCTGAGCAGACATTTCCTTAATTTCGAAGGGTACCTTACCGGTCCATTGTAGACGTTGAAGGCCATAACTCCTTGTCCCGAGTGAATTCCAGCCACGGTTACTTTGGCCAATGTACATTGAGCCGTCAGTGCCCCATTGTAAGCGTAGTGCCGCACAGTCAAGCCCGTCACGGAACCGGAAGCACGCGCCCTGATATTCGCCTTCCACCTTTTCAAGGAACACGCGTGATACAAATGACATTGTGAATTCACCGCAAAATAATTGCCCGGCAAATGGTCCAAACTTGCCCTTGGTACTATCTGCTAATATGTCTGTCGTGCTCATGCCCATCTTGCGGTAAGGAAACCATACCGCGGGCAGTTGATAAGCTGGAATGCGCTTTGCGGCTTGACTGACAGTAAGGTTTGTTGGTAACTCACCATCTACCTTGAACGTTGCTTTAGGTAATTTTGTGAATGGGAGGGAATCGGCATGACCATGAAAGGCACCCTTCTTTAGGTGCATTAGCGGACACGTGGGAAACCAGTTCCCTTGTTGATCGGTTACAAATACATCGCCGTTAAGATTAGTCCCGATGCCTGAGGGTGAGCGGAAACCACCCGTCATTGGTGTCCATGAGCCATCAGGCTTTACACGTAAACTCCAGCCGCGCCATTTGTTATTGGATTTGTAACCTTTGCCGATGGAGCTATTTAACGCTACCCAGAGATTCCCTGTTGCATCAATTGCCGGACCGTAGGCGTATTCATGATAATTGCCTGTCACGCCCCAGCCCTTGGCGTGAGTGAGGTACTCATCAGCCTGTCCGTCTTCATCGGTATCACGTAGGCGCGTTAGTTCGGTGCGTTGTACCGTATAAAGATCACCATTGTGATAAGCTAACCCGAGTGGTTCATGAAGACCACTGGCGAATTTTTTGTATTCGGGTTTGTCTGTGGAGAGTTTTTCGGCTATCCAGATTTCGCCCTTACGAATAGCAATAGCCATGCGATCTCCAGGTAATGCCGCCATACCGCTGACTTCCAGTTTTAATTCCTTCGGAAAGTTCACCGTGGATAGCTTATAGTAGTCGTTTTCATCAGCTGTTGCCACTGCAGCGGTCAGCACTGCAGCGTTCAGTAGTGAATGTATGATGATTTTTGTCATTACCAGTGCCAGTCTATTTCAATTGAGGCTTTGCCGGAGTTGTCAAATTTTATTGGTGCGATTAATTCTGATATCTCTCCACTCGTTCGAATCTGTGCAGTGGGGGCGATGATCGAAAGGTTGGAGCCGTTGCTCCAGATTCCGGGTTTATTATTAACAAAATCTTTGGCTGTTGCAATCCTGACCCATAAGTCCTTCTTGGTGCCAGTAAACTCGATCAGTTGCCGCATTCCCTTACCTTTAGGTGTAAGAGTGTCGGTAACTTTTGTAGCGCCATGGGAATAGAGAAGGGTTGGAGTGCCGTCTTTTGTAAGGCGATAGCCTTGCATTTGAAGGCCGTCCTTAGGCCATGGTTGTTTTAGGTTTTTCAGGAGAGCGACGGCAGGGCCTGATCCCAGAGTAATTACACTTTCTCCCAGTGGTGAGATCGGCGGTGTAAATCGGTCATCCCATGTGCTTTCTGCATCCAGAAATTTTCCACGCCACATCAGTGCCCAACGTACTTGTTCAGAATCGAAGGCTGCGTGAATACCTGACGGATAACCAATAGCAATGGCGTGTGTCCCTGCGTCCTTCATGAAGGTGCGGAAAACGATTGGACGTTTTTCGGGTTTAAGCTCAAAGCCGCCTTTCTTTTCTAGTCCCTCAGGAAGGCGGGTCTGTTCGAATTCATTAAGGTAAACCCAAATACTGTCAATTTGGCGTTCTGTGTTGCGGCCTAAGATAGGGCTCACGGCTTTGCCATCGGGCCAGAAGGAAGGCATACGGGTACCAGGCCGGAAATTGGCAGGATTGATGAGGTAATCTCTGAACCATTCTGGACGTAGGCGATGGGGTGAGTAGGCGAGATCCATCGCCTGAATGCCTAGTGACTTGTTACCGCCTAATTGATGGCAGGTGATACAGTTGAGCCCCTTTATTCCCATCAACTCGCGTCCGTATTGGTTGCGGCCAACTTCATTTTCCTTTCCATCTCGTGGTGTGGCTTTTACATCGGCTCGTGCGTCAGCAGTTGTGAGGTGTTGCACAAGAAACTTGGCGTGGGCTTCCCCGAAATCGGGCATACGAGTCGTCATGTAGGGACGTATCGCGCCCTCTCCACGCAATGTTTTGTGCAAGGCTGTCTCAGTTAGCTTAGCTCCGACACCAGTAATTGAAGGAGGGATGCGTCCTTCGTCCCCAAGATCATTGCCAGTGGTGGTTAATAATGAATTGCGAGCAGGATCAGTTTTACCTAATCCATCTCGCGTATGGCATGCGGTGCAATTAAGTTGGCGCATACGATAATGCGTTCGTTCCTGGATGGTTAATTCCTTCGGTTTGGCCTTGAGAGCCGCGATGATGGCTTTGGTTTGTTTAGCGTTTAAGTGAAAATGAGGAGCACTCTTGGGCGGCTTGGCTGAAAGACAGCCCTTTGAGAGGTCGAGCTTGGGTAGTGGTTTAGAGAAAATCGGAACCACATTCGAATTAGGGGTGGAATGGCAATTGGCGCATCTTAATTTTTGATAAAATATTTTGCCCTCCTCACGCAGTTTTAAGGTATCTGGGCGTTTGGCTAAAATGGAATCTTTGCGTATAGGGTTGCGACTGAGAAGGAATGTGGTGAGGTGAGCTGCCTCTTTCTGGGTCATTGGAACGCGGGGCATTCGGCCGGCAGGGCGACTGTGCAGTGGATTGAGAAGGAACTTAACAAGCTGTGTTTGGCTGTACTTTTGCTGTAGTTCGCCCAAGGGCAAATCTATGCCGTTGTCCTTGGCGTCGGGGGAGTGGCATTGGGCACAGCCTATTGTCTGATAAAGTTTTTTTCCCTTATTGGGATCACCGATGAACTCGTCCTTTTCAATCAGCGGTGGAGTCAGCGTCGTTAGATAGTGAAGGAGGGAATTGACTGTATGTGACTTGTCATGTTGGTCAAGGTCATGAATTAGGTCAGGCATCATTGTACCGGGTTTTAGTTCTTTGGGGTCATTTAACCAACGTTTTAGCCATCCAGTAGAAGGGGTGTTGTGCGTCGTAAATAGAACCGGAGTCTGACGCGATTTAAAACGGTTACTTTGATGTTTATTGGGAGCATGACAGGCGATGCAGTTGAGTTCGTTGATGAGTAACTCGCCACCAGAAATTTGCTCTGCAAGGGTGTCGTTAGGGAAACGGTCAAAACCTGGTACAACTGGCTGCGCTAGTAAACAGAAAGGAAAGATGCAAAAAGTGATTACCGCTAAGCGGGTCACAATTGAGTGGTTAGGTTTTCGTCTAAAAGTTTTACTTTTTGTCTGAGATGCGTCGCCAATGATAATCTGGATCTTTGGTTTTTCATCGCTCATTTACAAAAGTTAAACTGACATCAGGTATTTGTCCAAGTGCCCCTCTTTGAGTCCTTACCTATGGGGGGCTCAAAGAAATTATAAAATAAGTTATTACGGAAGGGGAATTTGATACATTTAATTATCTGATGGCGACTTTTAGTTGGTTTTTGTGGCCATTTTTTGAGCATCAGTAAGGAACTGTTTCATTTTTTCAAGTTGTGTCATAAAAGCTGATTTTCCGGCAAGGTTTGTATATTCCTGGGGATCATCTTTAAGATTATAGAGTTCTGCCATAGTCGAATCCCCCCATTCAGCATAGCGCCAGTCATTGGTGCGAATTGATCGGCCAAGTTTTGTGCCTCGACTGACGACAGTATAGGCATATTTTTTTCCTGGAGAATCAGGATCACGCAAAAGTGGGACAAAGCTCTTTCCTTGTAAGGGACTCTTTGCTTTTAGTCCACAGAGTTCAAGTAAGGTTGGGTGAAAGTCCACAAGTTCAACTAGGGCATTTGTTTTTGTTCCTTTTTGGGTTACTCCGGGAACGCGAATAATGAAAGGCACTCTGGCGCATTCCTCAAAGAGGGTGACCTTTCCCCACATGAAATGCTCACCAAGATGATACCCATGGTCTGAGGTGAAAATCACGATAGTATTCTCCCAAAGATTGCGATCTCGAAGAGTCTTAAATAATAACCCAAGTTGTGCATCAATATAAGATATACACGCATGGTAGGCCTGAGTGTATTGCCTTCTTAAATCATCGTTTTCGCGACCCATCTCGAAACCAAAAGCTTGGAACCGTTTCACCATGGCAAGTTTTGGGATGTCTTCCCAATCATTTGACGGGCTTAGAGGAAGCTTTAATTCTTTCTGGGGATATAGATCAAAATATTTTTGTGGCACCAAAAATGGTACATGTGGTTTTTGGATTCCACATGCTATGAAGAATGGTTTCTCTCCATACTTTTCTTGTTCGAGCCAGTTTATGATTTGTCTCACATTTTTACCATCCTTGTGCTGTTCATCGCTGAGTCCTGTTGGCCCGTATCCTGGAGGAGTTTGTCCTCTTGTCTGTGTTGATAGTTTCTGAAGGTGTTCTTTCCAGTTTTTTCGATTGGCACGCAAATCGACAGAACCATTTTCAGCTTCATAAATTTTCCGTGCCTTTGTTACTAGAGGCAATTCGTCATTTTGAAACATGATTTGTTCATGCCAGGCAACTTCGCCATGTTGATGGCGTGTTGAATGAAAAATCTTTCCTACGCTAGCCGTCCAGTAACCGTTGGCTTTGAAGTGTTCCGGGATTGAAACGCTGTCTGGACGTGACTTCCGAATATCTGAGGTGTTGTTCAGGACTCCTGTCGTTTCAGGATATAATCCACTCAGAAACGAAGCGCGAGAGGGCCCACAAACAGGGTACTGACAATAAGCCCGGCGAAATGTCATGGAATCGGCGGCTAATTCATCCAAAGCTGGAGTCTTGATTGATCTATATCCTGAAGGATTGACATGCGTATTAAGATCATCACAGACGACAAAAAGTACATTTGGTGTCTTTGCAGGAGATTTGGTTTTCTGTTGTTTGCGCATTTTCCTGCGCTCCTCACGCTTTTGTTCTCTTTTAATCTCACGCGGATTCTTATTATCCGTCGAGTTATTAGCAGGTGTTACAGAAGTTTTTTTGGTGCCAGCAGATTGAACCATCGTCTTAAGCCACTTCTGATGGAGATCGAAGAGTTCGCGTGCTTTTTCAGGATTCTTTTTGGCGAGGTCTTTAGTTTCGGAGGGGTCCTCAACTAGGTTATATAAACTGTATTTTTCTTTTAACCCGTGAGCTTTCCAATTGCCCTGTCGTACCGCCCATTCCTCCTTCGGAAGTCCGCTGTTCCAGAACATGTTCGTATGATGGGAATCTGATTGCCCAGTGACTAATGGCAAAATACTCTTACCGTCAAATTGAGCATCCTCTGGAACCTTTGAGTCGGTGGCATCAATTACAGTGGGTAATATATCGATAGAATTAATCGGTGTGCTAATGGTCCGTCCGCCCTTAAATTTCTTGGGCCAGCTCATTATCCACGGTGTCCTTATACCGCCTTCATAGAGGCTTCCTTTATAACCTCGAAGACTGCCGTTATTGGCTTCCATTGCCTTAGAACCTCCATTATCTGTGAGAAAAAAGAGTAGTGTGTTTTCCCACAAATTTTCGTCTTTCAGCTTTTTAACCACTGCACCTACTCCAAGGTCAAGGTGATAGAGCATGGCCATGAGGGTTGCGCGTTTTTCTGATATATGAGGAAATTTCTTTTTATAACGCTCGATGTCCTCCTTAGGAGCCTGCGCTGGAGCGTGCACTGCATTGTAAGCAAGATATAGAAAAAATGAATCTGCTTTTTTCCTGTCGATAAAATCTACTGCCTCTTCGGTGAGGCGTGTCGTCATGTAGCCTTTATATTCATTATCAGTGAGTCGTTTTTTATTGAGATAGATTGGAGCGTAATCATTGCTCTTAACTCCCTGCAGTTTAAAATAATCGTGACCGCCTCTGCCCATAAACTTATAACACTCACTGAATCCTCTATTCATGGCGTGCCACTTGAGTTCTGGAAAATCATCATCTAGTCCTAGATGCCACTTTCCGATCGCGGTGCTCGTATATTCATTAGGCAGGAAAGTTGGAAAAATTGGTACTTTTGGATCAAATCCACGGCCGCCATCTCCAGCAGTATAAATTCCTACCCGCTGTTGGTAGCGACCTAGCATGAGGCCTGCGCGGGTTGGAGAGCACACGTGTCCACTTGTGTAAGCTTGAGAGAAAAACACTCCTTCTTTTGCCAACTTATCCATATGAGGAGTTGAGACTTCTTTGGGGTGATTGGGGTTAAAGCTAATATCAGCATAGCCCTGATCATCAGTCAGGATAACAACGATGTTCGGTGGAGTATCTGCAAAACATGAACACGCTGTAAAAGCAGATATAAGTGCAAGGTATTTAAGTAGGGTCATAGTTGAGTTAAACTTTACTTGATCATCCAGACAGGATAAAATTCAGTCTGATGTTAACCTACCTTGGATTGATCTAACATTATCGAGTCATTATTAATGGGTCTAATGTTAAACTCATAGTGGCAAACCCCTTTTTGGTATCAGGTAGGGAGAGGACCAAAAGTCAATTGGCACATCATAATCCTAATCTGTATTTTCTTGAGGAGAATTTTTTTCGCTTACAACTGTAAGCTTGCTATTTTTTCAAGTTCAGTCACACGAAACAAGGAACAAAGCGGACAATATAATTAAGAATATTTTCACTCTCTTATTTTAAAATTAATTTGAAAGTAGTAAAGGTTTATCCTTTGAGTTTCGAGAGCGAGGGTGAGATAAAAATTTATCGAGAAATAGAATGGTTGATAAATAAGGCTCTTTAGTAGACAAAATGTATTTAATGGGAATTGTAAAAAGCATGATAATCAAAAGATGGCATTACATGATTGTTGGATGCTTTCTAGTTGTTGTTTTTCTCAGTGTTGATACCGCTTTCGGGCAAGGACATGCAGACCATGGTCTTGTGGGACTTCGCCCTTTACCCCGGACTGCTAAGATGGATCATAGTCATAACCACGGCGGATCTTGGGCTGGTACCCCAACTTATGAAGAGCAAAAGGGTAACTATCCATTTGTTGCCAAAAATCTGGACGTGGTCAAGGGGTGGCTGGATGGGGATTTTAAGACCAGACGCGTCTTTTTTGAATACTATTGGGGACTCAGTGAGGTTCGTGATGATCTTGATCCAAAAAAGAACCTTTTGATTCAGGTGATTCGAAAATGGGAGGGGCAGGGCGCCCAGGTGGAACACATTCTGATCTGTCGAGAGTATGATCTTGCTATACAGAGAGGGCACAAAGATGCCAAACCTGGGCCTTTTAAGGAAGATACTCGTATCCTTTACGAGAAAGATTATGACAACATCCGGACCATGTTTAAAAAGGCTTACGCATTGAGATTAATCAAGCGAAACAATTACAAGCTGATTCAAATGGTACAGGAGCCTTCATTTTTTGCTAGGGATGAGCGGTTCCTTCCAATACTTAAAAAGTGTGACGGAATTGCCTACGAGTGTCACCAGTTTAACCGTCACTGGCCTTTGGAAACAGGGTGGGGAAAACCAAGAAAAGTAATCAGGGGAGCCAGATGGACTTTAGCAAAGGGTAAAGAATACATTTTCTATTACGGTCCGATACGATGGAAAGGGAAAGTGTACTATGAGTTTATGGAGAGGGACTGGCTACAGAAATTTTGGAAAGCCGGTTTACCGAAGCACCATCCTAGGATGCACTATTATTTAAATACTTTTCCACACGCGGATGGGCGTGGGAGGCCTGTTGGTCCTGAAACCAACCCGCATTCTGTCCTTGGTTTTACTAAATGGCTCATTGAGGAAATAACTATGCCTTCGCAAGAAGATAAATGAGAAACGGGATTTGTTATTAAGAAGATAACATGAATGTAATTTTTAATTAAATATATTAGTGTTAGTATTTAAGAATGAAATTATTTATCGCTTCGTTAGTAATTATCTTATTTGGATTTGTTATCATTCGGTTTGAATCTCCTGGAGACAGACAACAGTTGTCAGAATTGGCTGTAGTGTTATTAATTACCTTATTAGCTGTAAGTGTTATTTCATGGTTGGCCTCTGGATTTTTGATTAGGCGAATTAGAGCTGATTTGCCAACAAAGAAAGAAAAAATATTTTTCTTATCGAAGTATTCAATATCATCCACGAGTTTGCTTTTTTTTACCCCCATATTAATTGAAGTTTTAACCAATACATATCCAATAGATTCTACCCAATTATGTTATCTTCTAGGTATAATCATTTTAGGATCAAAAATATTGGGGAGCAGTGTCATTTCGTATCGCAAAAAACCAAACCAAG
>JACETS010000005.1 GCA_013911195.1 Verrucomicrobiales bacterium
GAGTTTAACTTTGAGCGTATGAGGATCTTCAGCAGAGGCCCCAAAGTTAATTAATTCCCAAAGTGATTTCCCGCTTTTAGCAAACTCAAGATTCTTATTTATTATAACCGTATGTATTTCATCTGATATATTATTAGGCCAATCAAAAAGGGATGGGTTATTTTTAAGTTCTATAAGTTCTTTAGTGTTTAAGTGATCTATTCCTTTTTTATTGAAGTCCAATTCAGATTCTCCGTTAGGCCCAAGATCTACTTCCTTGAGTGTTTCCCAGTTATCTTTGAAAGGGGCTATGTTACGACACAATAAATAGGTCCGTTGGGATTTATGATATGGTTCTGCATCTCTAATATAGTAAAGCATGAATGAATAATCTGATGCCAGTGCAGGAGTGAGTATTCGCCTGAAAGAGAAGATGAAATCTTCAGCAGTTATCGGAGTTCCATCGGACCATTGGGCATCCTTTCGAAGTTCGAATATCCATTCGTCAGGTTTGTCGGGATTTTTAGGGTACCATTTTTCTGCCATTCCAGGTAAGGCGACCCCATCCTTTGATGGATGTTCTACGACTAAACCTTCGAACAAAGCTCTGATAACATTATTTTCAAGGACTCCACTTACGATGTGAGGATCTAGACCTTTCGGCTCAGAAGTGTTTCCCATGATAAGGATTCCTTCATCAGTCGCCTTATCAACTGCCGTCTGACTATTGTCACAGCTGCTCATAACAAGGGCAGCTAATGTGGCTAAAAATATTAACAAAAGGCGCATCAGGTAGATTTTGAACCCACTTTGGCCTAAGGTCACGTCCTTTTATTCATTTAAGATGTTAAATAAAAAGAGTTGATCCTTCAATTGCGCCCGATAGGATCATATCTTCTAAGTATTGATGAGAGATTACTTTATTAGACGTTTTCTTCTTATTTTTCCAACTTTACTAGGTATCAGTTTGTTGGTTTTTATGCTTATTCGTCTTGCTCCAGGCGGACCTGTGCAGCGTGATCTTCAGCAGATGATGGGTGCCTCAGCAAGTGAGGGAAGTGGTGCCGCAGGAATGCGAGAATCTGAGGGGCTGTCTATTACCCCTCCTCAGCTCTTTGAGATTGAGGAAAAGCACAGGAGGGATAAGGGAGTCTTAAGATCCTACTTTGAGTGGTTGGGAATATTACCTAGAGATCTTGATCGTTCTGCTCAGAGTTTTGAGAAGGACGAAACAAAAGTTGCGCTGCAGGTGCCCGGCATGAACTTGAGAGTGGATTTAGTGAAAGATGGTAAGGGAGGGGTCTCAATTAATATTCCTGAGGACATGAAAGAGGATCAAAAAAAAATCCTTAGTGAACGAATTTCTAATGATCATTGGAATGCTCGCTTAGTTTCAACAAAGGAATTGTCGAGACGCTGGCAGAAGAACGCTAAGGGTCTAGATGTTCCAGAGGACCTCCAAGAACGAGCCATACTTTATCGCTCCGGTCGCGAGGGATTACTTCAAGGCAGTCTAGGGCGTTCGGATAAATATGGGGAATCCATTATCAGTTTAATTCAGCAGAGAATTCCAATTTCACTTTTTTTCGGTTTAATTTCTATGATTCTCATCTATGGAATCTGCATTCCCTTGGGGATTGTTAAAGCCATCAAGCACCGTACATGGATTGACAACCTATCATCGATTTTAGTTTTTTCTGGGTATGCGATTCCAGGTTATGTTTTAGGATCTTTCCTATTGGTTTTTTTAGGCGCCAATTTAGATCTTTTTCCTTTGTCAGGGTTTGTGTCTGAAAATTTCGATGAGTTGTCTACTGGTAATAAGATATTAGATCTCTTTCATCATGCGGCGATGCCGTTGGCTTGTTATCTTGTTGGCAGTTTTGCTTTTATGACCTTCATGATGAAGAATAACCTAATGGATAATTTGGCAGCAGATTACGTCCGGACTGCAATTTCCAAGGGTGCCTCATACCGCACCGCTGTTTTTCACCACGCCTTTCGAAATTCCATTATTCCAATTGCCACTACGATTGGACAGAATATCACTTTGATTGTGGGTGGAAGTTTCCTGATAGAAACAATTTTTGATATCAACGGTTTCGGATTGCTTCAATATAATGCGATTCTCGAAAAAGACGAACCTGTTGTTCTGGGAGTGTTAATAATCTCAGCTGCTCTCATGCTGCTGGGAAATATTATATCTGACTTGTGTGTGGCTTTTGTTGACCCACGAATTCGATTTAGATAAATGATTTACCGTACTTCAGGCATTATTCTTATCTTAATTAGTTTGGGTGCTGTTATTGCACACTTCTCAGGGCTAGCATTACCCACTTTGGATTGGTTTTTCTCTTTTGAGTCAAAGGATGAAAATTTAGTGGAAGGTACATGGTGGCAGAAATATCAGGGATTAGTAATTGGAATTTTATTATGCAGTTTAACTTTAATTGGAGGCTTGCTTTCATTTAAAAAGAGCTTTTCTAAATCACAGTGGAATCCTCAGACGATCCGTAAACTAAAACGATTTAAGTCAATCACTCGAGGTTATGTTTCGCTTTGGATTCTTGCCGGACTCCTGGTATTGACACTTTTAGATCATGCTTTGGTTGGTAAAAAAGCTCTCTTCGTTAAGTATGACGGTAAGATTTATAGTCCCGCCTTTGTACAAAAAACCTACTCTGATAAAGATTTTGGGGGAGAGGCTGCAAGTGAGGCTGACTATCGTGCTCTCAAACAACGATTTAAAAATGAAGGTAAAGGAAATTGGGTTATGATGCCTCTAGTCTCCTCAGATGCTACCTTCGACTCAGAGGATCCAATTCGAACAGAGCTTGAGGAGCGAGAAGGAATTTTTTATATGCAAGGTGAAAAAGATCCGTATTCAGGATTGGGATATCGTTATTACGCAGAGGATCAGGATAAGCGACAGTCGATGGTTCGGTTCCGAAAGGGTAAGCAACAGGGTCGCGAGGAATACTATGGCCGCGAGAATAGTGATTTTATAGGATACTATGAGTGGAATAATGGAAAACGAAGTCCCAAACCTTTGATGGGTGAGGAGGCTGTAAGAGTGGTGGAATCAAATGACACTACTTCTTTACTGGCTGTTCGTTATCCTCCCTTGCCTCCAAGTATAAAAACAGGGCATTATCTTGGAACTGACTCGCGAGGTTGGGACGTATTGGCTCAGATTTTTGGTGGATTGCAACTAGTATTCCAGGCCGCGATTATTTATCTGATAGTTACTTATGCTGTAGGTATTACTCTTGGTTCTTTGATGGGATATATTGGTGGGACGTTTGATATATTAGCGCAACGTCTTATCGAAATATTAGCCAACGTGCCGTTTCTTTATGTAGTGATTATTATCGCCGATCGCATCGGGAGGGATGATATTACTTTGGTCACCATTTTGCTAGTACTCTGTATCTTTTCCTGGATTCAAATTACTTATTACATGCGGACGGCTGCGTATAAGGAAAAGGCAAAAGATTATGTTGCAGCAGCTCGGGTGCTTGGAGCCGGTCCTATGAGAGTGATATTCAAGCATGTTCTTCCGAATGCTATTTCAATCGTGGTTACACTTATTCCATTTAGTGTTGTTGGGGTGATTACCGCGCTAACGGCTCTCGATTTTATAGGGTTTGGTTTGCCAGACAGTTATCCTAGTTGGGGGCGTCTACTGAGTGATGGAACCCAAAACTTGGATTATCCATGGATAGTGGCTTCAGTTTTCTCTGGTATGGTTGCTGTACTCTTGTTGGTGACTTTTGTTGGAGAAGCTGTAAGAGAGGCATTCGATCCAAAAAAATTTACGACTTATCGCTAGTTTATGAAATACAGCAAACTTTTAATTGTTTTAACCTTTCTTGTCGGTTGCGGCGAGTCTGAAAGGTTTGCTAGCTACGATAATAGGGAGGAGGTCAAAGGTTTTTATCAGGGTAGGAACAAGGAAGTTCTCATCAATCTTGAGGAAATGAAACAGGATCTCACCAAGAAAATTGCTGATCCTGAGGAAGAGGATAAGCTTGATGATTTGAAACGAGATCTTGCTAACAATGATCGTAGGTTAGAGAGTCCGGAATTTTTCACCTATGCGACTATGGAAGAGCTTCCGTCTAACCTCTTATGGAAAGAGGGAATGGATCAACCAGAGATTGGTTCTCCCCGTGCTAAAAAAGGTGGAATCTTCAACACTTATTTACCAAGTCTAGCTTTCCCTCCCACTATTCGGTCGATCGGAAAGAATGCTAACAATGGGTTTCGTTCGGAACATTGGGACAATATTGAAATGGCTCTTGTGTCATTGCATCCAAATACAATGGAGACAATTCCAGGATTAGCAGATCGCTGGGCGGTTGGAGAAGATGGTCGAACCGTTTATTTCCGAATAAATGATATGGCCAAGTGGTCAGATGGAAAACGCGTAATCGTTGATGATTTCTTTATGACCTTTTACGTCTGCCTTTCAGAATATATTACTGGCCCTTGGTACAGACAGTATTATGGAACAATGTTTGAAAATATTACCCGCTATGATGACAAGCATCTGTCCGTGCGTTTGGCCAACAAGAAGCCTCGTCCTGAGTATTATGCTTCACTTACTCCGTACTCACGATATTTTTATAGTGAGTTCGGACCTGATTTTGAAGAGCGTTATAATTGGCGAGCTCGTCCGACAACAGGTGCCTACCAAATTCTCGATAATGATGTCGTAAAGGGACGAAGTATAACGCTGACGCGAGTCAAAGATTGGTGGGCAAAAGACAATAAATATAATCGTTACCGTTATAATGTAGATAAAATTAAATATAGACTTATTCGGAGCGATGAAAAAGTTTTCGAGTTCTTTAAGAAAGGTGATATTGATATGTTTCACCTTGGTATTCCAAAGAGGTGGTATGAGCAGATGGAGATTCCCGCGGTGTTCAATGGATATATCCAGAAGAAATCTTTTTATAATGTTTACCCGCGTGTTCCTCGTGGATTATATATTAATCATTCCAAGCCATTTCTTAAAGATATCAATGTTAGGATAGGGTTGCAGCATGCTACAAATTGGCAAAAAGTAATTGATATTGATCTTCGAGGAGATGCTTCCAGGCTAAATATTTATAATGCTGGTTATGGAAAGTATAGCAATACTACAATCGTTGCACGTGAGTTCTCGCCCGAGAAAGCGCGTGCCGCTTTCGCAAAGTCAGGTTTTGGTAAACAAGGAAACGATGGGGTGCTCCAGAATTCAGAAGGCGAGCGACTTTCATTTACCATAACTCATACCTCCAGTCCTGTTGTTAATAAGATGCTACAACGGCTAAAGGAGGAGGCGCTTAAGGCTGGTTTAGAATATAGGTTGGAGGGAATGGACGGTACTGCAGGCTATCAAAAAGTAATGCAGAAGAAGCATGACATTACCTTTTGGGGGTGGGGAACAAACCCTCCTTTTCCAAGGTACTTTGAGGGAATTCACTCCTCCAATGCATACGATCCAGGCACCAAAACACCTAGGGTAATGACGAATAATATTTCGGTTTACTCCAATCCCTCTGCTGACCCACTGGCTGAGGGGATAAGGTTTGCCACTTCGGAGGAGCAAATTCAAAAAATGTCTTGGGATTTGGAGCAGCTTTTACATGATACTGCTTTCTGGATTCCTGCATACAATAGGGAATTCTATCGTTTGGGACACTGGAGGTGGATGAATTGGCCTGATGATTTTAATGTAAAATTGACCAGGGAAGCACAAGAAAGCTATGTTTATTGGATTGATGTCGAAGAGAAGGAAAAGACGCTAAGAGCAAGGAGTGAGAACAAGGCTTATCAAGAGGTCGATAGTATTTATGACCAGTACCGTATTAAATGATGAGTGACAAAACAGCCATGCAAAAGGAGTTGCTCACTGTACGTGGATTAGTAAGTGGATTTGAGACTGATCGAGGAATTATTCGGGCTGTTGATGGAGTTAGTTTTGAAATAGAGAAAGGTAAAACAACAGGTGTGGTAGGAGAGTCAGGCTGTGGAAAGACAGTTACAGCAATGTCCATCGTTGACCTTTTACCAAAACCTTCTGGTCAGATTTTGGATGGGAGTATTTGTCTCAATGGAAAAGAGCTTATTGGCGTTGAGTCTGATCAGATGCATCAAATTAGAGGTAATGATGTTGGGTTTATTTTTCAGGAATCAATGGCCGCTTTAAATCCGGTTCAAAGAATCGGGAAACAAATTACGGAAGCTCTTGTTCTTCATAAGGGAATGAATAAACTTGAAGCGCTTGAAAAAGCAGTGGAATTATTAGAAGCTGTTGGAATTCCCTCTCCTGAAAGAAGGATTGTTGATTATCCGCATCAACTCTCTGGAGGAATGAGGCAGAGAGTTATGATTGCCATTGCGCTCTCATGTGAGCCTGATCTTTTGATTGCTGATGAGCCAACCACGGCTCTTGATGTTACAGTTCAGGCCCAGATTTTAAATTTGATTTCCAAGATGCAGGATAGT
The DNA here is from genome assembly GCA_013911195.1 of Verrucomicrobiales bacterium. Lineage (GTDB taxonomy): Bacteria > Verrucomicrobiota > Verrucomicrobiia > Verrucomicrobiales > DEV007 > EC70. Next base: position 6,478 of record JACETS010000005.1, read on the forward strand.
CTTGGTATGGCCGTGATGCTTATTACTCATGATCTTGGAGTCATTGCTGAACAGTGTGATGAGGTTATTGTAATGTATGCTGGAAGGATAGTGGAAAGAGCTCCTGTCGAAGAGCTTTTCTCAAACCCTCTTCATGCTTACACAAAAGGGCTTCTGAGGTCTATGCCTCGATTGGATAGCGTTCGAAAGTCAGAGCTTCCAACGATTCCAGGTCAAGTTGCTCCAATCCATGAATTCGTTGTTGGTTGCCGATTCTGTCAACGAATGGGAAAAGCTGAAAATATTGATAATAGGCCAGATTATACGGAAATTAGCTCAGGGCATTTTGTTGAAAATTGTTCTCAGTGTCTCAAAGGGTTTAATGACTAAAATGACTCAAGAATCCAATACTTCTAATTTACTGGAGATCAAAGATCTTAAAATGCACTTCCCTGTTAGGGGGGGTATTTTTGGGCGTAAGATAGGAAGTGTACATGCTGTTGATGGAGTCAGTTTTAAGATTGCTGAGGGTTCGACTCTTGGTTTAGTAGGGGAATCAGGTTGTGGCAAATCCACGCTGGGTAAATCTATCGTGAGGCTTTATAAGCCAACTTCCGGAAAGGTAATATTTGATAATATGAATATTACCAATATGGGGCAGGGAAGTTTAAGGCCCTATCGGAAAGACTTTCAAATGGTGTTCCAGGATCCTGCCGAATCCTTAGATGCAAGAATGTCTGTAGCTCAACTCATAAGTGAGCCAATGGTAATACAAAAAATTGGAGATAGAATAAATCGAAGAGAAAGAGTATACGAGTTACTTGATCGTGTAGGGTTACCAAAAAGTTCAGCCGATAAATTTTCTTTTGAGTTTTCTGGTGGTCAGAGACAGAGGATAGGTATTGCACGTGCGTTGGCGGTTAATCCCAAGCTCATTGTCTTAGATGAACCTGTATCGGCGCTTGATGTATCGGTTCAGAGTCAGGTTCTAAACCTGTTAATGGAGTTACAACGTGATCTTAACCTTGCTTATCTTTTTATCGCTCATGATTTGGCTGTTGTTAAGCATGTTAGCGACTGGATCGCTGTCATGTATTTAGGAAAAATTGTTGAAATGGCTGAGGCTGATACGATTTACAACAATCCTAAGCATTCCTATACCAAGGCTTTGATTAATGCCATACCAGTTAATGATCCCAACAAGAGACATGATAGACAACCTTTGGAGGGAGAAGTGCCGTCTCCTATAAATCCTCCAGAAGGATGCGCCTTTGGTCATAGGGTTGGGGCTCCTTTATATGAGAAGAGTAAGGAGAAAGATATTAATCTATTTGAAATAGAGCCCAATCATTGGGTCTCTGATTGTCCGTGCTGTGTGGAAGAATAATTTTAATATTATTCTTCTAATACTCTTATCCTGTAAAATACTTTTCGATTCTCGATTGGCTCATTGTCCACGAAAGAGGTAGTGTCTTTCTTGCCTATCACGCCATCATCAAGTTCGTTCCATTCTATCATATCAATTGAGGAGTCCACTGCATAGGCCTTACCTGAAATTGAATTCCAATTAATTGTTGTAGTTTTGGAATCTGAATCATAAGAAATTGTATTTATCTGGAAGGAAGCTATGCCTCCAGTGATAGAATCAAGGTGTTGCTGAAAAAAAGATTGATCTTTATCGCTGTTGTAAATATTTATCTCGTCAATCTGCCCTGGAAAAGATTCTCCAGCATCCCAACGGCCGCCTATGCCAACTGGTGAACCACCGGTTGGATAAGGGCCACCGCTATTAGTAAAAGGACCTATTCTTTTTAATATCGTTTCTCCGGCAGTAAGGTCAGCTATATAATTTGTAAAGGTTGTAGTGTTATCATCGTTAATGATATATGATCCCGATACGAAGTACCAGTGGTCTGCTTCAATTGTTTCAAGAATTAGATTTTGATTCCTCTCTGCAAAGCCATCGCCGATGGTGCTTGAGAGTTGTTGGCCAGTACTTGGTAGTGGTGCGTTTCCTTGAACTAGAAAATAACCACGATCATTTCCTGTTCTCGTTGTTAGGATGTATCCCAAGTTGAAATTCCCTCCACTTATTTCATCAGAATTTGCCTGAAATAAAACTTCATATGACATTCTTTCATTAAGAGTTATTGACGCATTATGGAGACCTGCTCCATTTGCAAAGTCATTACCCTGACCTCTTTGGGTTGCAATTGAATTGGATGTGTTATCATAACCAGGACTTTCGTATTCAAGATCTTGGGCGGTTCCGCTACCATATGGTCTGGGAGCTAGAATGACCCCACTCACTTTGTCTTCTAATTTTTCTTCATTGGTTTCTCCATCGAAAGTAAATTGGTGAGTCAGGTCAGGATCTGTTTGTGCGATTGTTTGAAAGTCAGTAACGCTTCCACGAACTAGGCTAGAAATAAAAAATATGCACCCAATAATAGTTAATATTTTGTACGATTTTGAATTATTGATCGATGATTTCATTATTTATTAATAACTTATAATCAATTATTTATGCAATTGTTATCTGGTTAGGGTTTTTAGAATAATCAATTTTTATCATTTATTGATCTCAAATCTTGTGTCTATTCTTGTGAAGCACTTACTGATCAATGCCAAAATCCTATTTAGACAGAAAAGAGGCCTGGGCGAGAAAGATGATAGAGAAAGGGGTGCTTAATCAAAAAGAGAGATCTAACGAAAGGCTTCCGCCTGGTCAACATACTGTAGAAAAATTACCTATTCTCGATTTGGGGATACAACCCAAGATTGATAAAAAGGATTGGTTTCTTAAAATTGGGGGAGAGGTTGAGAATGAACTAGAGCTCAATTGGGGGAACTTGCAGGAATTTGATCAAGTTGAAGAAGTAAGTGATTTTCATTGTGTAACGACTTGGTCTAAATATGACTGTCAATGGGGTGGTATTAAAATGTTAGAATTATTGGACATGGTTAAACCTTCCTCTCATAGCCTTTATGTTCTTTTCGTTTCCTATGACGGCTACACGACTAATGTTCCTATTGAAGCAGTTTATAGCCCACATGCACTACTAGCTACCTCACTAAGTGGCGAACCGTTGCCTATAAAGTACGGTGGACCTGTAAGAGTTGTGATCCCTCATTTGTATGCATGGAAAAGTGCCAAGTATATCAAGGAGATCCATTTTACTGATCATCTGCAACTTGGATACTGGGAGAAAAGAGGATATTCGAATACAGCAGACCCGTGGAAGGAAGAACGGTTTATTGATAAGGAGGTTCCAGGTTGGAGAGATTAGAGTTCTATAGTTATATACTATATCTGTTTGAAGCATCGTAACTGGCACAGATAAATTGCATACCTTGGATTGCATGAGTTAGAAAAAAATTATACAAATAATAATTATTGAATTCAGCTCTCATGGGTGTGTATTTGAGGGTTTTATTTAACAAATACCCTTTTTATAAATGCAAAAAAAACCCTGTATTCTTATTATCCGTGATGGTTGGGGAATTAATCCGGGAGGATCGGATAATGCTCTGAAAAATGGAGATGCAACACTTTTAGCCGATACCCCATTTCACGATTATATTTTTGATAAATATCCTGTTTCTAAAGTCAGTGCTAGCGGTGAAGATGTTGGACTTCCTTCAGGGCAAATGGGGAATTCTGAAGTTGGGCACCTAAACTTGGGTGCTGGTCGAATAGTTTATCAAGATCTAAGTAGAATTAATAAGGCTATTGAAAATGGCGAACTTGAACAAAATTCTATTTTGGAAGATGCCTTTACAAAAGCGAAAGATAGCAAGTTGCATTTTATCGGCTTGGTTTCTGATGGAGGCGTTCATAGTCATCAGGATCATCTCATTGCTCTTGCAAACGCAGCTAAATCATCAGGCGTAGAAAATGTACAAGTTCATGCAATAACCGATGGTAGAGATGCATCCCCTACAGGTGGATATGAGTATCTATCTTATTGTGAGGATGAATTAGGTAAGATAGGTTTTAGAATTAATACTGTTATTGGTAGGTACTATGCAATGGATCGAGATCGGCGATGGGATAGGACCAAGCTAGGATGGGATGCTATTGTTCATGGTCACGGAGAATATAATGAAGTGCTACCTTCGGAAGCAGTAAAGAATCAATATGAAAATAATAAAACTGATGAATTTTTGCCTCCACTAATATTTAGCGATCATAATCAAACTAGAGTTGATGATGGAGATGTTGTTGTATGGTTTAACTTTAGAGCTGATAGAGCAAGGCAGTTATCAGAAGCTTTTCTTTTTGATGAATTTAATGGGTTTGATAGAGGTTGTATGCCTAATGTTAGCTATTACACATTAACTGAATATGATGAGAAGTATGAGTGCAAAGTTGTTTTTCCATCTTTAAAGCTTCATAAGGTATTAGGAGAAGTTGTCAGCTTGGCAGGCAAAAGCCAACTTCGAATTGCAGAGACTGAAAAATATCCACACGTTACTTATTTCTTCAATGGAGGTGAAGAGAAACCTTTTGATGGTGAAGATAGAGTAATTGTTCCGTCTCCAAAAGTAGCAACATACGATCTTCAACCCGAAATGAGTGCTCCAAAAGTCACTGAGGAAGTTGTTAATAGGTTGTCTGAATATGACTTAGTTATACTCAATTTTGCAAATCCTGATATGGTTGGGCACACAGGTGTCGTTGAAGCTGGAAAATCGGCTGTTCAAACAATTGATAAATGCCTTGAAGAAGTAATTGATGAGGTCATTAAGCTTGGGGGAAAAGCCTTGGTTACTTCAGATCATGGAAATTGTGAACAAATGATTAAAGAAGATGGATCGCCACATACTGCTCATACAACAAATCTGGTTCATTTAGTTTATGTTGGTGAGGATTATGAAAAGGTTCAATTAAATGATGGTATTCTCGCAGATATTGCTCCAACCATTTTAGATCTTCTTGATATTCAGGCCCCAGACGAGATGGATGGGTCTAGTTTGATTTCCTTTTAGAAGATAATAATGACAGGAATTTTCGACCCATCCTTGATCTTACGAAGGAATTAGATAATATACCAAATCTACTGAAACCCCGTGGTGTAATTGGTAACACAACTGATTTTGGTTCAGTCATTCAAGGTTCGAGTCCTTGCGGGGTTGCCACTTTTTCTATATTTTTTGGTTCTAGAAATATCATTTTACTAATTATCTTGCGTAATTTGATTAATCATATAAGGTCACACCCCTCTCAATTTGTTGGTGCCCCGTAAAGTTGAGAGTTGTATAGGGGCGGAGTAGTCACTAATTAAATATCAACATAACCTTACAAACCCAATCTTATGAGTACCGAGCTAATTGCACTCATCGACAAATCCTTCAAAGAAATTCGCGAAGGTTCTATAGTCATAGGTCGAATTATAGAAATACAACCTCAAGTAGTCCTTGTGGACATAGGCTACAAATCCGAAGGAGCAATTCCAATTTCCGAATTTGAGGATGAGGATATTGAAGTTGGTAATGATATAGAGGTTTTGCTTGAACGTTTGGAGAACGACGAAGGAATGGTCGTTTTATCAAAAGAGAAAGCGGCTCATAAACAGAATTGGGATAAAATTGTTAAAGTGTTTCATGATGGAGGCCTTGTTAAGGGTAAGGTCAAAGCTGTTGTTAAAGGTGGACTAATGGTAAATGTTGGAGTTGAGGCGTTTCTACCTGGATCTCAAATTGATATTATACCTCCGAAAGATCTGACAGAGTATGTTGGTAATATCTATGAATTTAAGATTGTCAAAATTAACGACGAAAGAAAAAATGTCGTTCTTAGTAGGCGAGAAGTTATTGAGGCAGAAAGAACAGAACAACGCCAAGCATTCTTGAAGGATGTAAATGTTGGTGATGCTGTAGATGGTATTGTAAAGAACATCACAGACTTTGGAGCATTTGTTGATCTTCAAGGTATGGATGGACTTCTGCATATCACCGATATGAGTTGGGGTAGGGTTAATCATCCAAGTGAAATGCTCACTATTGCTCAAACCATCAAAGTTCAAATTTTAGAGGTAGATAAAGAAAAAGAGAGAGTTTCTCTCGGTCTTAAACAATTAACTCCCAATCCTTGGGAAGATATTGAGACAAGATTTCCTGTTGGTGACCATGTTAAGGGTAAGATTACGAAATTGGTTCCATATGGTGCTTTTGTTGAAGTTGCCGAGGGAGTTGAAGGTTTAATACATGTATCTGAATTATCTTGGACAAAGCGTATAACAAGACCTTCAGATGTGCTTGAATTAGGTCAGGATGTGGAAGCTGTTGTTCTTGGGATAAATATTGAGGAACAGAAAATATCTCTTGGTGTCCGTCAGCTTGAGCCTAACCCATGGGATAATGTTGAGTCTCGCTTCCCAATTGGTAGCCAAATCAAAGGTGAAGTAAGAAATTTAACTCCTTACGGTGCTTTCATAGAACTTGAAGATGGTATTGATGGAATGGTTCACGTTTCTGATTTGAGCTGGACTCGTAAAATAAATCATCCAAGTGAAACACTCAAAAAAGGAGATGAATTACAGGCTGTTGTTTTAGAAATTGATAAAGAAAGTCAGCGCATTAGTTTGGGCGTGAAGCAACTTGAAACTGATCCATGGGAAGAAATTGGAAGCCGTTTCAATGTCGGTGATATGGTAAAAGGTACGGTTGCTAAGATTGCTGCCTTTGGTGCCTTTATTCAGTTAGAGGATGAAGTTGATGGTTTGGTGCATATCTCCCAATTAAGTGAGGAGCATGTCACTAAAGTCAAAGAGGTTGTTAGTATTGGTGATGAGGTAGAGGCTCGAGTAATTAAAGTGGACAAAGCTGAACGACGCATTGGTTTGTCCATCAAAGCGGCCTCTTACAGTGAAGAAGACCTTAAGAAAGAAACTGCTGCTTTTGATGCGTTGAGACCAAGTTCTGACCTTGTTGGCCTAGAACAAGCATTCCAGGTTGCCGAAGAATGGCGTCCGGGCGAGGAAAATGAAGAAGAGGAAAAGTAGTTTTTCTTTACAGATTAATCATAAAAAGGCACTTCAAATAGAAGTGCCTTTTTAGTTTAGGGTTGAAATTAAACCTTCCAAATACCCCTGTAGTCTCTGGTTAACCACTCAGGGTTTCCGGTTTTTTCAGACAAGGTGTTTGTTTTTGGGTCCCATTTTATTACTTCACCATTGTAGTATGATTGATTCATTAAATGGCAACAGATTGCCGATCTGCCTCCAACGATCTCATTGGTTATAGGTTTTTTTCGGCTTTCCATAGACGAAAGAAAGTCGCGAATGTGATGATTACTGTTGTATAATTTTACTTTTGCATTTTTTAAAAATGTTTTCTCTGCAGTTTGAAGGGCACTTCCTAGTGAGCCATCTCCTCGTTTCTCAAATTTTGCTATTTCCTTTCCTTTGAGACTAAAAACAAATCGGCCTCTATTTACTTTAACGTCACCATCTTCACCTTGAAAGTGCACACCAAAGCCGCTCTGGTGGGTGATTGTTGTGCCGCTTGAATAAACCAGTTTGGCACCTCTTTTGCTTTTCCATTTTTTCCAATCTTCGGGCGGTCTTGCTTCTATCGGCCCTGAATTATCAGCTCCCAGTCCCCATTGCGCGATGTCAATATGATGTGCTCCCCAATCTGTTACCATTCCACCACCATACTCCATATAATTTCGCCATGCTGGAAAGTGATTGTGAATTCCTCTAGGGCTAAGAACTGAGCTGTATGCACGCAGTGGTGCTGGTCCGCACCATAAATTCCAATTTAAGCCAGGTTCAGGACTTTCCTCTGGTAAATCACATGGACGTCCGGGGTCGCCTACAGCAATGCCAACATTTTTTATTTTTCCAATAACGCCGTTTCTAACAAGTTCACAGGCGATCCGAAATTCACTAGAAGATCTTTGCATCGATCCTGTTTGAAGTATCCGATTATATTTTTTAACGGCTTTAATGACTTCAACTGATTCATGTATGTTGTGCGTTAATGGTTTCTCACAGTAGACATCTTTTCCATTTTTTAGTGCAGATATTGTTATCACGCTGTGCCAATGATCTGGAGTTGCTATGCAAACGGCATCAATATTTTTGTCTTCTGTAATTTCTCTAAAGTCTACGAATGCCTGACAGTCTGAATTCTTATGTTTTTGGTTAACAATTTTTTCTGCATTTTTTCTGCGATTTGTATCAACGTCACAGACAGCAACAGCTTGAATTCCTTGGCCTATGAAATTATTTAATAGTCCGTTATTCTGTTTGCCCATTCCAATGAACCCCATAACAACTCGATCATTGGGCTTGACCTTTGCTCCCCATATCGAAGAAGGAAGAATGAATGGGGCACTTGCAACAGCTGTTGATTTAAGAAAATTTCGGCGTTTTGATGTTCGATTCATATGAAGAAATTGATTCTATAATTGAGTAAATGACAATTATTTTAAATAAATACTTATATATATTCAAAAAAAGGCCTCAAATTTAGATTTTTTTATACTGTGATTTATAAAGGTTTTTAGTGATTGCTGTAATCGGGAGGTGTTTTAAATTATATTGTGCAAAGAAGTGAATCAAAAGAATTGCCATCAATTGTGATAGGAACCGGAGATCGTTCTGTTATCATAGATGGTGAGATGCCGGCCTTCATAATTGGGCCATGTGTTATTGAGGATGAAAATTTCACATGGAAGATTGCAAAAAAGTTAGTTGAGTTATCCGATAAACTTCATTTTCCTCTAATCTTCAAAGCTTCTTATGACAAAGCCAATAGAACATCTATTGATTCCTTTAGGGGGCCCGGTGTAAAAGACGGGTGTAAGATTTTGGGGCAAATTGGAAAGGAATTAGGTGTTCCAGTTACAACAGATGTTCACACGGTTGAAGAAATTGAAATCGCTTCAGAATTTATAGATTTTATTCAGATTCCTGCGTTTTTATGTCGCCAAACAGACTTAATCATTTCAGCTGGTCGTAGTGGAAGGCCAGTAAATGTTAAAAAAGGGCAATTTTTATCACCAACTGATATAGTTCCTATTGCTAGTAAGCTTGAATCAACGGGTTGCAAAGAATATCTGTTTACGGAACGAGGTTCCACATTTGGATACAATAATTTAGTAGCTGACATGCGATCACTTTTTTGGATTCGCGATCAAGGTTATCGAGTTATTTTTGATGCAACTCATTCTGTACAACGTCCTGGTGGACTTGGTGACAAATCTTCTGGGGATGGTTATTTGGCTCCGGTACTTGCTAGAGCTGCTATTGCAACAGGTTGTGATGGGGTTTTTATTGAAACTCATCCAGACCCTAAAGATGCAAAATCTGATGGCCCTAACCAGATTCCATTAGATAAAATAGAGTCATTAATCAAAAAGTTGATGGCTATTCATACCATATCTAGAGTCGATAATTAATGTTCATATAGTGCTAGAATTATTTAAAGAGAGATTTACATCCAATAACAAAGTTGTATGCATTTGCGCTTTGATTATTTCATATTCTTATGTATCTGCTAATGAAGAATTGGACGATTCTTTAGAAAGCCAAGGACTTAAGGCGTCGAGATTTATGCCATTAAACAAACCGAATCTTAGAGTTAAGATTCCACAATTTAAAAATGGTGAGCTTGATTGTGTTATTAAAGCAGATGAGATGACTAGGGTAGATGATGAAAATGTTAAAATCGAAAATATGGAAATAGATTTTTTTGAAAGTGGTGACAAAGAAATGCAGGTGCTCTTTCAAAGTGCAAAATATAATTTCTTAAAAAATAAGATTAATAGTAATAATAAAACACGAGTCATTAGACCTAATTATTTTACACTTACTGGAGATTCATTAGAATTTGATGTTGAACAAAAACAAGGCAGAATGGTTGGTAAAGTAAGAATGGTTTTAAAAAATTCAAAAGTAGTAAACAACAACAAAAAACAAAATTTCAGCAATGATATAAATCCTACTAAAAATACTTTCTTTTTTATTCGAAAGATCAATTCATTGTTAGAAGCTATTGAGGAAGATAGATAAAGTGAGCTACTTTAAAAAATTTATTATATTATTTTTGGTTTTCACAAGTAATTTCATACTTTGCCAGTTTGATGCGTTCTCAGATGATGAAATAGAAATTAAAGGTAAGAAAAGTGGTGCTTCCAAAAGTGATGATTTTGCTGAAGCCATGAAGGCTATTGAAAAAGTCAGGAAAGAAGATATTAAAACTGAAATTTTACGTATTGATAAAAAGATTGCTACTAGCAGATTACACAAGAACCTTCGAGATTCTGTTAGTGATGCTGTTAAACGCCTAGACGATGATGCAGTAGAAAAGATTAAATCGAAGATTGATGAGGCTGAATCTTTTGCAAAAAAAATATTACAGGAAAATCCTGAACAAATAGAAGATCTTATTAATCTACCTAATAAAGATGATGAATTTGAATCAGATGAATTACCGTCACCTCCCGAATTGAATAAGGTTGGAACAAATAGTAATGCTTCGAAAACATTAATTGCTAAACCATTACCTGAAAGAGTTAGGCAATCTGAAGAGGGTGAAAATGATACGATTATTGATGCCGATGGAAGATTGATATTTGATGGTAGTAGTAGTTTGGGCCCAGATTATCAGGTGGTTATTTTTGAAGATAACGTAGTTGTTACGCATCCAAGTTTTGTGATGAAAAGTGATAAGCTTGAAGCTCGATTTAAAAAAGTTTCTCGAGATAATCAATTTAAAAAAGGAAACGCTGAAATTAATCCAGATCAGTTAGGGGCTGGTCGGTTGGAAATCGCAGAAGCTACAGGGAGAGAGGTTATAGTGACAAGAAGAATTTCAGATGACCAAGTTCAAGTTGCTAAAGCTGGTAAGGTTACGTTTAAAGCTGCGAACTTTAATGACGCTAATCAAAATGATAAAATCATACTTGAAGTTTTTCCAAGTGTTCAAAAAGGGCAAAGTAAGGTCATCGCTAAATCTCTCGAAACGCGTATTATTTTAGTTGGTGAAGAAATGATAGTTGAAGGTCCAGTAAGAACGCAAATTGTTGGTGTTGGGTTATCGGATGTTGAAAATGAAGAAGGAGGAAATGAGCCTAATTTACCCGAGAGTTCACAAAGAGAGACCATAATTGATGCAGAGAATGGTGCCGTATTTAATAAGCCAAGTAATGAAAGTAACAAAAGACAGTTAATTTTTGAGGGTAATGTATCCGTCTCCGATTCTGATTTTAATTTATTATCAAATAAATTAACCGCCTACGTTCACCCTTTTTCAAAAACTGGCTTAATTGACAAAGCGATCGCAGAAGGGAATGATCAGTATCCAGCCCAGATTAAACACCTTTCGGAAGATGGTAAAATGCACTTAGGGAAAGCTGGATCAATAACCTTTTTGGGATCTTCAGGCGATATAATCATGGATGAATGGCCAGAGGTTCGTAGGGATGAGCACTCGAGTATTGCAAATCGACGCGATGCTCAAATTATACTCAAAAGAGATGGCAGCATTAGTTCTAGAGGAGTTGACACAAAGATTTTCAGAGAAAAAGAGAAAGAGGGTCGATAAAATACTGGCAATAATTATAAGTTTTATTTATCAGCATTGAACAAAAAAAGAACAGATTCCGAATATGGTGAATATCGACCCCTCTCAGCTAGTGAGGTGTCCAAGGATAGCAACTGTAAGACTATACAGGATCTGCTAGAAGAAGAGCATCGAAGTGTAGGAAATAGTGACAAGAATAAAGTCAATACACGCGGTCTTAGAAAAACAAAAAGAGATTCTAATCTGTTACTTTCTACAGAAGGATTAGTTAAAATCTATGAAGAGCGTAGAGTTGTTGATGGTATTGATGTTAAAGTTAATGATAAAGAGATTGTTGGATTGCTTGGGCCTAATGGTGCGGGAAAAACAACTTCTTTCTATATGATCGTTGGTTTGGTTCGCCCTGATGCTGGGGAAGTTTTATTTGGATCAAGAAATGTTACGACAATGCCAATGCATTTAAGGGCACGATTAGGTATCGGTTATTTACCTCAAGAAGAGTCGATTTTTAGAAAACTTACCGTATATGAAAATATTATGGCGGTACTTGAAACAATGAATTTCGGAAAATCTGAAATGAAAGATAGGTGCCACGTATTGATGAAGCGTTTTGGTATTGATAAATTAGCTAATAATAGAGCAATTACGCTATCTGGAGGAGAAAAGCGGCGCCTTACAATAGCCCGATCTTTGGTCTCTAATCCCAAGTTGTTAATGTTAGATGAGCCATTTTCAGGGGTTGACCCAATTGCTGTGGGTGAAATTCAAGAAATTGTTAGTCAGCTAAGAGAAGAGGGGTTGTCAATTTTAATTACGGATCATAATGTTCGTGAGACTCTAGGAATTGTTGATAGGGCTTATATGATTTATGAGGGAAAAGTTCTTACTCAAGGAACACGAGATGAACTTGTAAACAATCCAGAGGCTCGTAAATTTTACTTAGGAGATCACTTTCGCATGTAGTGAAAATATTCTGCGAGTAAAATTGTAGATTATCGATATGGCTTCCAAAAAAAGATCAGGTAAACAAAAGAATAATTTATCAGTAGGTGAGTTTTACAAAAATAATTGTGACGAATTAGGATTATCGCTACAAGGTTCAGACATTGGGTTTAACCGTCTAATTAAGGAACCGACAATAAACAGACCAGGCCTAGTTCTCGCAGGTTTTTTTACCTATTTTGCATTTAGACGGATCCAAGTCATAGGTAATTCAGAAAATTCTTATTTAAAAAATCTTTCCAAAGATCAGCGAATTAAGCATTTTACCAACTTATGTAGTAGAAAAATTCCTTGTATAGTAATTTCTAGAGGCCATGAACTTCCAGCTGATCTATTACAAATTGCTGAAAAACATGAAATATCTGTTTTGAAAACTGATATGATTTCAATGAAGTTTATTAACGCAGCTACTATTCGCCTTGAGTGGGAATTTGCACCTGTTACTAGTGAGCATGGTTGTATGGTGGATGTGCAAGGAATAGGAGTAATGGTTAGGGGTGATAGCGGTTCAGGAAAAAGTGAATGTGTTTTAGGTTTAATAGAAAGGGGAGCAAGTCTAGTTGCTGATGATATTATAAAATATCGAGCAATTGAAGGTAGAGAATTAATAGGTACGTCTCCAGTAACTGGTAGGTTTCATATGGAGGTTAGAGGAATAGGTATAATAAATGTACCTGCTATTTTTGGAGTTGCTTCAATGAGAGTTGAGAAACGCTTGGATTTAGTAGTAAGTCTAAAAGCCTCTGATAAAATCGATAACATCGAGAGAGTGGGTATTCGTAAGAAAAAATATGAAATTTTAGGGATCAAAGTTCCTCATGTAGAGCTTCCCGTTGCTGCAGGCCGAGATATGGCTAGTCTAGTAGAAGTGGCTGCACTTGATCAAAAACTTAAGAGTTTTGGTCACGACAGCGCTATTGAATTTGAGGCGAAATTATTGAAAACTATTTCAGAAAAAGGAATAAACTAGCACTGAGCATTTATATTGTTATAGTTCATAAGATCATGGAAGGTGATGCACAAAAATGTAGTAAAAGGTTTATTATAGGAAATAAACTTGGTTTGCATGCTAGACCTGCAGCGATGTTTGTTAAATTAGCAAATACCTTTACCTCCGAAATATGGGTCAAGCTGGATGATGATGAAGTCAATGGTAAGAGTATTATGGGTTTAATGATGCTTGCGGCACCAGCAGGAAGTGAATTGGAGGTTTCTGCAGAAGGTCTAGATAGTACTAATGCCGTTGATGCTCTTGGTGAGTTGATCGAAGGGGGATTTGAGGAATAATCAGCATTACTTGTTTTTGTTCTGAAAGGAATCCTTAAACAAATTTGAATTGAATGGGAAAGGAAATTATATCTATTAGCTCAAATTCAGAGAGAAGATTCCAGGGTGTGGGAGTTTCTCAGGGAATAGCTATAGCCCATGCCTATGTTCGAGGAGACGTTTTTATCGAACCAGATAAATACTCTATAGATCCATCTCAAAAAAATGAAGAGATCCAAAGACTTGAGACTGCATTAGAGGAGACGAAAAAGCAAATTCACAATCTGAAAGAACAAGTTCGTTTAGCTTCAGGATCAAATAAAGAAGAGGCCATATTTGATGCTCATCTTTTGGTTTTAGAGGATCATGAGGTGTTAGATAAGGTGCAAAATATGATTCTCAATGATGGGCTTAACGTGGAGTACGCTTTTTACGATATAATGGGGCGATATATTCGGGAGCTCAAAAAAATTAATGATCAATATCTTAGAGAGAGAGTGGTGGACATTGAGGATGTAATGAAAAGAGTATTGGTTAATCTTTCGAGTGTAGAAAAAGCCGAACAAAGCGCAACTCATGATCATATTCTGGTTATTAAAGAGTTAACCCCATCTGATACTGCTCAAATTGATCATTCATTGGTTAAAGGTTTTGCGACCGAAGTCGGTAGCTATACTTCTCATGCGGCGATCATAGCAAGATCGCTTGGGTTGCCTGCCGTTGTTGGTATCCGTGGGTTGAGTCATCAATTACATACGGGCAACACAATTTTAATTGATGGTTATGAAGGGCTCGTAATTTTAGATCCTAGTGATGAAACTCTTTCAAACTATAAGCATTTAAAGCAGGAAAAAAATAAAGTATTACAAAAACTTAAAGAAGCGCGATTTGAAGAGCCAGTCACTAAAGATGGGCGCTCAATCATACTCTCTGCAAATATAGAATTTGCTTATGAAGCTTTGCATGCAAAAGAAAATGGTGCGCAGGGTGTAGGTTTATTCAGGACAGAATTTTTTTATCTGAATAGTAAAGGTTTACCTGATGAAGACACCCAAGAGAAAATTTATTCTGAAGTTTCTAATAACTTAGCTCCAGACAATGTAATAATAAGAACGGTTGATATTGGTGGAGATAAAATTCCTACAGAAGACAATGAAGTAGAGCTGAACCCATTCCTTGGTTGGCGAGGTATCAGAATTAGTTTAGATAGGCCGGAAATGTTTAAAACTCAACTTCGGGCGATTTTGAGGTCTGCTCATTCGTCTAGTATTGGTATAATGTTCCCAATGATTTCAACCATTCAAGAGTTGAGGTATGCAAAACAGTTACTTGAAGAAGTTGAAAGTGATTTAGATAATGAAGGTATTCCTTATGGAAAACCGAGAGAGGTTGGAGCTATGATTGAAGTGCCTAGTGCCGCACTTCTTTCCAGTCAGTTGGCTAAAGAAGTTGATTTTTTTAGTGTCGGTACCAACGATCTAGTCCAATATACTTTAGCTGTTGATCGAATTAATGAAAATGTTAGTGATTTATATCAACCCGCAAATCCTGCAGTGATTAAGTTGTTAGATCAAACTGTACGTTCTGGACATGATGAGGGTATTTGGGTCGGTGTTTGTGGAGAGATGGCATCCGATCTTTTATTGATCCCGCTTCTATTAGGATTGGGATTTGATGAATTTAGTGTTGGTTCACCTCAAGTTCCTGCAGTCAAATATGCTTTGAGGAAACTTAACTATAGAGAATGTAAAGAGATGACAAAAGAAGCAATTAAATGTGGAGATGAAGAAGCGGTTTTAAACTTATGTAGAGAAATCGCCAATACGGCTTATCCGGAGATTATAAATTAATGTTTCCAAATATCTTTTTAGAAAAAGGCCCTCGAGCACCTGTGCTTAAGAAGAAAAAAGTTATTGATGTTGTAACAAATAGAGAAATAAGTTTCTTAAACTTATTTCATACAGAGTTAAAACCCTGAACTCATTAAATGCTCACGTGGCGGAATTGGTAGACGCGCTAGATTCAGGTTCTAGTCCAAGCAATTGGGTGAAGGTTCGACTCCTTTCGTGAGCATATCCTTTATATATGCAATAAAATGGATTTCTAGGTATAAATCTATCAACTATAGAATCTTTTACTTCAGTGCGTCTCTGATTCTCTTAGGAAAGTCTGTAGTTATAGAGTCTACGCCCAAATCTCTGAAGTGCCTCGCTGTCTCAATGTCATTGATGGTCCAGCAGTGAAAAGACAACTGATTTTGGCGTAATCTTTCAATAAAACTCTGTTTCAGAACTTCTTTATTAGCTTGAGTTCCTAGACCGCTTGCTAGAGATAATTTAAGAAACTGGAAAACCTCATTTTCACTTGGAGTCCATTTTGATATTTCTTTTATTTTTTTATATGACTCTAAATAATTGGCTTCAATTTCTGGCCACTGGGATCGACACGATCTAATCACGTTTATATCAAAAGATATAAAACTAATATTCTCTTTGAGTTTTGGTCTCTCCTTAACTTTTAAATCGATCACATGAATTAATGGTTTGATGATTTCAGTTCCACATTTTATCTCAATAAAAAATTTTTTGCCCATCGGCAACGAATCAATAACTTCCTCTAATGTTGGAATACGAGCTTTGAAATATTTTTCATTTTTCCATGACCCTACATCTATTTTTTGAAGTTCGTGGAGGTTGGAATTTTTAACAATAAGTTTGTTTTTCCCTTTGGTTACTTTGTTCGTGTCCTTGTCATGAATTGCAACTATATGGCCATCGCGAGTAAGGTGGAAATCCCCTTCAATGCCATCAGCCCCTAATTCCCAAGCCAATTTAAAAGCGTCCATAGTATTTTCTGGTGCTTCTCCAGAAGCACCACGATGAGCTATTATGAGAGGTTTTGAAAAAGCATTAGTTATTAAAGTTAAATAAACAATAAGAACCAAAATATGATTGATTAATTTATTTTGAGTTCTTTCCATTTGTCAGCCTAACCTTTGTGACCTATCCATTTGTATATAATGGGTTACGGTTTATTTCCATTAAAAGAATGGATTTAAGAAGTCACTAATGTGCTAAATGATACTTGATGCTTCGTTTATTGACTGGCCTTGCCATCAATCCAGATTATAACTCTTTCCTGAGCATCTCTAATCAATGCTATTTTAAAGAATACGTCGTATTACGTTTGGATCCTTTTTTCTTCAACCCTTTGATGTCTTTTAAAATATTTCTTATTTGATTAACCGGTCGATTAGTTTTAGCGCAAATTTCTGAAATGCTTAATGATGTTTTAGAAATTAGCTTTCTTATTTGGTTCTCAACTTTTATTTTATCGTCCTTTGTTAGTCTCGCTCTGCCTGTAGAGGGTTTTGAAATATTATTCTTATGATTCTTTTTTAAGCTTATTTTAAAATGAAAATCTTCTTCAAATGTTTGAGCGTATTCCTGTCCAAGTTTTAATATCTCTTTTTCTTTTTGTTTAATTCTTTTTTTTAGGTCTGCAGCGGCCTCTTTTTTTAGTGCAAGAATTTTCTCCTCAAGAGTTTTAATTTTTTGTATTCTATTAACCATTTAATTTAAAATAAATTATTTTATATATTAAAGTAAGTTTATTGCAATAAGAAAGTTATTTGTAAGATATTGTCTACGAGTGGCTTATTCGTTGCCGCCTTCCTTAACATCACTCCTTTCAGTAAAAGAGAATGCATTATGAATTTTACTATAATTTTCATGGGTTACCGCATACTGGAATCCCTTTTTTGTTCCTGCTCCCCCATATTGACCTTGTTTGTTTAATGCTATAAAAAATATATCAAGATTCATGCCCTTGGGATCAATTTTAGCTGCTCTTTTTATTACTTCTTTACATGCTTCGGTAGGATTAAAACCTTGTCTCATAAATTCTACGATCATGAATGAGCAACAGTGTCTTAGTATATTTTCTCCAACACCGGTTGCTCCTGCTGCTCCAATTTCGTTATCCACGTAAAGTCCACTTCCTATGATTGGGGAGTCACCAACTCTTCCCGGTTTCTTATAAGCGAGACCGCTGGTTGAACACCCTCCACCGATATTCTTATTAGAGTCTATCATGAGAAGAGCTATAGTATCATGATTATCATTTGATATTGGTAGTTTATTTTTCTCTCTCCTCCATTCATTCCATTTATTTCTACTTTTGGAAGTGAGAATTTTTTCCTCCATAAAACCCTCATCAATTGCAAACTTTTTAGCTCCAGATCCAGCCAGTTGAACATGGGGTGTTTTTTCCATAACTTTTCTAGCTACTGAGATGGGATTTTTGATTCCCTCCAGTGCCATGACGCTTCCTGCTCCATGATCAGGTCCATTCATTATACATGCGTCTAGTTGAACAACGCCATCTGAGTTAGGTAAACCACCAATTCCTACCGAGCTATTATTAGGATCATTTTCGGTAATATTTATTCCTTTTTCTATTGAATCCATTAATGAACCGCCATTTTTATTTACATTTAAGGCTTTCTTGTTGGCTGCTTCTCCAAATGACCAAGTTGAAATAATTAACGGCATTGATGCATCTGGTTTTGAATTGCTATTAGCTGATCCTGCTTTAACGCATTGAGTAGCGCCAATAATGGTGGCCCCCTTGGCCATTAGGTTTCTTCGGGACAAATTCATGATAAGATATGTTTATAAATTCCTAGGTTGTGAGAAATTAATTCCCAAATAAATATTCGAGAACTTTATTCTATTGGTTAGCGTTTACTACAATTAATGTATAAACAATTAACTAGAATTTAGTAAATCTAATTTAGTTATAGTCTCTCAATAGTAATTTTTTTTAAGAATGCAAGATCCGGAATACGTTAAAAATGCCTTCTCTGGAATTGCAAAAAAATATGTTATTACTAATCACATACTCAGTTTAGGTATTGATATTTTATGGAGAAAAAAAGTTTCTAGGCTAATTGCATTAAAAGAACCAAAAAATGTGCTGGATCTAGCTACTGGCAGTGGAGATCTTGCCATGGAGATAAAACGCAAGTGTCCTAGTTCAAAAATCACTTGTAGTGATTTTTGTCAGCCGATGCTCGATATTGCTAAAAATAGAGGTCTCAAAACTGTGTTAGCCGATGCCTTGTCTTTGCCATTCAATGATGGTGAATTTGATTTGGTTTCTGTTGGGTTTGGACTTAGGAATATGGCTAATTGGTCAAAGGCTTTGCATGAAATGAGAAGAGTTATAAAGAAAAATGGGACTTTGGTTATTTTAGACTTTTCGTTACCTCCTGACCGATTTCGAAAAAAAATTTACGGTTTTTATTTGAACAATATTCTTCCATCAATCGCTGGAACCATTACTCGCCAGAAAGCCGCCTATAAATATTTAGCAAAGACGATTCATGAATTTCCATCAGGCAGTAAAATGTGTAAGTTTATAGAAGAGAATGGTTTCAAAGAAGCCAAGCACTATCAATTGAGTTTTGGAATTGCTTCTATTTACGTGGCTGAAAGAGCTGAATAAAAACTTATGATTATTCGCCGGTATCTTTTATTATTTGTGAATTTAGGACATCAAAATTCTCTTGATCAATAAAGCATATTTCTTTTGAGTCATTAATTCTTGCATAATAAAGCAAATTGTTCCCATCTCTGTTAACCGGTGCAATTTCGATTTTATATTTTATTTCGGTATTGCTCGAATCACTTAGAATGAATTCTATTCTTCTAGTTGGTTTAAGTAATTCAATTTCAGCATCACCTGTATTTTTACTTAGCCATTGTGTTGCTCTTACTGGTAAACTTAATTGTTGTGCTAATGTAAGGGCTTGTGTCTGATCAATTTTTTGAGAAACATTTTCCTCTGCTATACTTGCAGTCCATTGATTGGTTTCAAACTCATAGTTTAGTTCAAGTGGAATTTGTGGTGGATTAGTTGTTATTATTTTTTTAATGCTTGAGATATTAAAAGGAGGCCAGAGATAAAGTTCTTTATAATCTAGGGTCCTGATTGGAATTATTGAAGGAAAGGCAGGGCTAAGTCGTGCTACTGACCCGCTGCCTTTAATAGTTGCGAAATATTGAACAATATCCTGATTTTCTGATAGTTGTCCTTTGACTAATAATTCTTTATTGATGTCAATCAAGTTGGGAGATCCGTCATCCTTTTTAGGTTTCTTTGGATCTATTCCTACTAACTTAAGTGATATTTTTAAGGTAGGTTGGTTGAGTCCCCAGGGTTCTAAATTTCCAGCTGCATCTGCTACGAATTCTCCCACTTTTTCAGAAGCGAGTGATTCTAAAATTTTGTATATTCTTTGTCGATCAGCTTTAGTTTTTGATGAATTTTCAACAATTTGCCATCCATTATTATCCTGAAGTAAATTTACTTTATAGTCAGGTTTTGCTTCGATGTTCATCGCTATCACTGATTTTGGATTAAAGGGAATGAGTCTCTTGTCTCGTATAGTGTTTGGATTAAGGTCGATGGACTTGATGGCTTCGCTCCCTGCCTTGAATATAATACCTGGTCTGTCAGTAACTCTGACATAGGATTCATTTTGAATATCAGATTTAGCAAAATCGATAATTATAAATTCATCATCATCAAATTGTTTAACTTTAATGCTTTTGTAAATTGAATTAAAGTAGCTAGCGGTAATACTTTCAGAATTATCAATATAGTTTTGAGAAGTTAGATTAACAATATTAGATAACCATTCATTGATACGCTTTGAATCAGTTCCAGTATTCAATGGTTTATCAATTATCCAATCAGATTTTTCGCTTTTTCTTATAACGCTAAGAGAAGCTCCCGTCTCATCACTTACTTCGATTTCCTGAATTTCCTCAATCAAAGATTTTACAAGTTGAGGATCTCTTAATTTATCAAATGGAATGTCAATTTCATTTCGAGCTTCAGCCCAACAAAAAAATGAATCATTAACTTTATTACTACTCCAATTAGCATAAACAGTTCCGCTGAGACCAGTTTCGTCACCAAAAGTAACTTTTCCGGTATATTTATTATTTTGAAATATTTCTAAAGAAACCGCGCCATCATCTATTCCCATGTCCTTTCCTTGCGTGTCATCTTCCTGAATTTCGAATTTTTTTAATGTTGTAATAGTTTCGAGCATCTTTGTAACAATGTTTGAATCTGCTCGATCTTGAATAGGGTCTGTGATTTCCCAAATTTTATCCTTATTACGGGTAAGAACAATTTTGGTGCCGTTTGTTGATAGAATTAATTGATTAACGGAATCGATATTATCAATCGGTATGGCTTTTAATTTACCAATCGAATTTACAGTAATTTGTCTTCCTTTATTATCCCAAATTACATAACCAAAGAGTACTACTGCAAAAAGGAATAGTAAGTATGTATGTTTGGAGGACATTTATAAAAATTGTTTTCTCATTAGTTTCGCCTTGCGCTCCACATAGCAACACCAAAAAGAAAAGCGCTGGCTGGAAGAATACAAACAATTAGATAAAATAAAGTTTGGTATTTCTCGGCGGACATATTGATTTTATAATTATTGAGATTTGTTGAATTTATGCCAATGCGCTCTTGACGATCTAGGGTCCAGTTAATTGAATTCATGACAAATTCAATATTTAGTTTGGTAGGGATAGGGTCCAAGAGTGTGGAGTTAGCAATAACAACGAGTCTAGAACTATTTATATTTGTGCCATCATCATCTGAAGTGCCTTTTTCAACCATTGCTGCTACGTAAATTGGATTTTCGCTTGGTAACATATCCTGTTCACTTTGTTTTGGGTAGCTTTCAGTATGTTCTAAATCTCCCCAGAATTTAGAATCTGCTATCATAATCGGGGTTGCCACTATTCCTTTATTTAATAACATTTCGTTATTTTCAGCCACAGAGATGGGGCATGTTTGTCCTGCAAAAGTTGTTATTTTACCACCATCATTTGCAGTGATTGGATTTTCTGAGAGAAGTTTACTTTGAACTTCATAGATTTTTTGAGCTCCACCTATGCCAGTGGTTTCTGAAAATAAAACACGATATTTATTATCAACCCTGATTCCAAGTGATCGAAGGAATGGATAAAAGTTGGGCATCTCGGTAGATGGATTTAGGAGGAGAACTAAGGAACCTCTTTGATCTTCCCAATATTTCGTGATTATACCTACTTCTGAGAGTGTAAAATCTGTTTCTGGATTAATTAATATCAGTGAATCTGCATCATCTGGTATTTTGGTGATATTTCCTAAAGTTAACTCTTTGAGATTAAAAAAGTTTTTTTGACTTAAATTTAGAAGTTCCTTATCTGCTGACCTTTTGTTTACTTCTTTAATTCTACCTTTTCCTGCAATTAAATATACTGTCTTGGGTTTATCCTCAGTAACTGCGAGCATTGCGGAAGTGATAGCATCTTCACCTGTGAAAAATCGACCTTGATCATCAAGCAGTTCGGTTTCAGTTAAGCGTTTAGCCTTTCCATCAATCTCAATGAATAGAGAATTTTGATCGATTTCTTTTTCATATTTGTTGGTAATTTCCAGAGCCTTTCCCTTATCGATAACGGGATCAAAATGATTGAATGTGATTTTGCCCTCCGAAAGACGAGCATATTCCTCGAGTAACAGTTTAAGTTGTTTGCGGACTTTGGAGCTTTTTAGGAACGCCATCGTAATGATGACTTTTTTATCTAACTGTTCGTTAATATAACTTTTAGTTTCATCTGAAACGCTGAACTTTCTAGTTGTACTCAGGTCCCACCTTAAGTAATCAGAGAATGAAAGGTAGTTAATCAAAATGAAAATCACCAATGCTGATACTATTTGTAGAGTAGTATTGAAGCCTATTTTTTTTCTATTGATACCTTTTACCTGATGGCCCTCACCTGAGTCATCTGTATTTGATTTTTCCTTGTCTTTTAAAGGCATGTTAAGCTTTCCACTTGCGGAATTCCAAAATGTTATAGGTCAATAATAGAATAAGAGCAGTAAAGCTCAGGTAGTAAACAAGTTGTCTGGTATCGATTAACCCATTAATGAAAACCTCCACATGATTAACTGTTGATACATAAAATAAACCATTCCTCCATAGATCAGGAACAGGTAAATCTTGTAGTATAAAACCAATTAGAAAATGTAGCATACAAAAAGTAAAGCAAGCCATGGCGGCTACTAATTGATTCTTAGTTAGCGCTGAAGTTAGGCAGCCGATTGATAAATTGAAGATACCCAATAATAAAACAATAGTGTATGCGCCACCAAGTGACCCAATGGCTTCGCTATTTTCTTTTGAGCTAAGCCAAAGTAAAATAAAATTAACAACGCTTGGGATCCATAAGATTATATAGAATAATAGAGAAGAGAAGTATTTTGCTAGGAGCACGTGAATTGTTTTAACAGGTGCGGTTAAAAGGGTCTCGATTGTGCCTACCTTATTTTCCTCAGCAAATAATCTCATTGTGATTACTGGAAATATGAAAAAGTAAGTTAACCAAAAAGAGGTTGAGCTGAAGGTGTAGCCAACAAGAGTTTCATCAATATCATTTTTTCTGAGAATTTCTAATGCGGCAGTAAAAGAAAAGCCATTCAGCAACATTACTAGAGAAACGATTATCCAAGCTATTGGTGAATAGATTATAGATTTAAGTTCTTTCTTTAAAATTATAATCCCTGTCCTATTAAGTAGAAAATAAACTGTTGGTATTACAGTTATAAATATAAGTAGAAACAAAATTATGTATTGGGAACTTTCCATTTTCTAATTCTATTTTTCCTTATTTTGAATCATTTCGATATAGGCATCCTCAAGATTTGACCGCTGATAATGAATTTCTCTTATCAGCCAATTTCGTTTGTTTCCCAAGTTCATGATTTCTTCTCTTAAGTCATTGCCATAGTCGACCCGAATTCTAATGAATCTCCAGCCATCCTCTTCTTTTTCGAGCGTAACTTTTTTGATCCCCGATATATTTGATATCGTGTTCCTGATATCGTGATCTTGGGATTTAATCTCTAGGTTGATCGTAGTTGATGACTTTATTTTCTCAGATAATTCTAAAGGAGTATTGTTACCAATCATTTTTCCTTTATTTATAATGAGCACTCGATCACATGTTAGTTCTACTTCGCTGAGAATATGTGTAGATATGAGAATTGTATGATTTTCAGCCAGTTCCTTTATCAGCTCACGAAAGCTTCTTATCTGACTTGGATCTAATCCATTTGTAGGCTCATCCAATATTAATAGAGGTGGTTTATTAATTAATGCATCTGCTAAGCCTACTCTTTGCCGAAAACCTTTAGAAAGAGAGCTAATCATCTGACCTTTGATGTCTTTAATTGAGCATAATTCCAATGCTTCATTCATATATTTTCTAACATCTTGGCCTCTAAGGCCCTTCAATTCTGCCCTAAACAACAAATACTCTTTTACTCTCATGTCATCATAGAGAGGAACATTTTCGGGCATATATCCTATTTTTTGCTTAGCAATTATAGAATCTTGGAAAATATCGTGTCCACCTATTAAAGCCGTTCCTGAAGTTGGAGGTATATAACCCGTTAACATTCTTATAGTTGTGGTTTTACCTGCGCCATTAGGACCTAGAAACCCCACGACTTCACCAGATTCTACGTTGAATGATATATTATCGACGGCGGGTTTTCCCACATACTTTTTTGATAGATTTGATACTTTGATCATTCAAGAG
>JACETS010000050.1 GCA_013911195.1 Verrucomicrobiales bacterium
GGAATATTTGTTTTAACTCCTCTAATTCTAAACTCTCTTAGAGCTCGTCGTACCCTCTGTAGGGCGATGTCAAAATTGGGAGCATGAGTCGTTAGTTTAACCAACATCGAATCGTAGAACGGAGTAACGGTTGCACCAGTTGTTCCTAGTCCACCATCTAAACGAATTCCATGGCCAGAGGCAGAGCGATAAGTTAAAATTCTTCCAGTGTCTGGAGTAAAATTATTTTCAGGATCTTCAGTAGTGATTCTACATTGAACGGCTACACCATTTCTTTCGATATCTTCTTGTTGAGGAAGTCCAACTTCCGGAGAATGCATATCATGACCCTGAGCTATCAGGATTTGTGTTCTTACTATGTCAATATTAGTGATTTCCTCAGTAACTGTGTGCTCCACTTGAATCCTAGGATTCATCTCAATGAAGAACCAATCATTTGTATCCGAGTCTACAAGGAACTCAACGGTTCCTGCATTGTCATAGCCTATAGATTTAGCAATATTTACTGCAGCTTCACATAAAGCCAATCTAGTGGTGTCTGGAAGATTGATTGATGGTGCAATTTCTATGACTTTTTGGTGTCTTCTTTGTACTGAGCAATCTCTTTCATGTAAATGGATTACATTTCCATGCTGGTCTCCAATAATTTGAACTTCTATATGTTTGGCCTGTTTTATAAAACGTTCTAAAAATACTGAATCATTACCGAATGCGTTAAGCGCCTCATTTTGTGCTTCTTCTAGTAGACGGGCGAGGTCTTCTTCTTTTTCGACGACTCTCATTCCTCTTCCTCCGCCTCCAAAGGCAGCTTTAATGATGAGTGGGAATCCTATATTGCTAGCAATTTTGATTGCTTCATCAGCGTTACTAATGGGGTCCTCGTTTCCTGCTAAGATTGGGACATCGAGTTCTGCAGCTTTTTTTCTAGCTGCGATTTTGTCTCCCATGCTGGCTAGGACTTCAGGCCTTGGCCCAACAAAAACTATTCCATTTTCCTTACAAGCATTAGCAAAGTCTGCATTTTCAGAAAGAAATCCATAGCCAGGATGAATGGCATCAACGTTCCTTTCCTTGGCGATGTTAATAATTCCATCTATATCAAGATAAGCTCCGACAGGGCCTTTTTCTTTGCTTAATCGATAAGCTTCATCAGCCTTGAATCTATGCACACAAAATCGATCTTCCTCAGCATATATGGCAACGGTTCTTAGCCCTAATTCTGTTGCTCCACGAAATATCCGGGTTGCAATTTCACTACGATTAGCAGCAAGAAGTTTTTTTACAGTATTTTTGCTATCTGAACTATCAGGCATTTTTTATGTTGTTTAGAATTGTATAGAAAACTTGCTCATTTGAACTCATTTTTCAAACGATGAAATATCAATTTGTTAATTTAAAATCATAAATATTAAGCGACTATAAATCTTATAGCCGCTTAATATATTATTTAATAGATTTGTTGATTGAGATTATACGACTTCCGGTATTTGAAAGCCCTCCCTATAATCACCTTTAACTAATTCGTTGGCATCATTTGACAAATCGCCTGTAAATTCCTCTTTATCAGGATCAAAATTGAGGATAGGTCCAAGTGTGGCTTTAGTTTTACTTAGATCAATTCCATTGCTTTCTAGATGAGATGCAAAGCGATTATAGACCTCTAGCTTCATTTTGTTTCCATTAATAGCATCCTTACAGTCTTCTGGAGAGGACTCCTTTCCTATAAAATGGGACACATTCGCCATGTGGCCTAAAGCTGCAGAAATATGACCAGTATGAGCTGATAGTTCATGTTCAACTGCGCCATTTTTTATGCCCTCTTTTATTGATGCTATCCAATTTTCAAAATGTCCGCGACCATTAGTAATGCCGAACTTTTTGAAGCTCTTACCTTTATCATCATAAGCTTTGGATTCGCTAACATAACCGCCTTCGAATTCAATTACATTACCAACCCTTGCACCTTTGTAATTAGACATCCCTTTACCCCAATCGAGTCCTTTTTCGGGTAGTCCTCTCACTTCAAATATTAGAGGTACTGGTTTGTAGTCAAAAAATGCAATTTGTGTATTGGCAGTATCACCATCATCGTCATAGCCAAATCTGCCTCCAATGCTAAGAACATTAGGTGCGCATTTTTCCTGACCAAGTGCCCACCTTGCAACGTCCATTTGATGAGGTCCTTGATTGCCAATGTCGCCATTTCCATATGGGCTTTGCCAGTGCCAATCATAGTGGAAACGCTCTCTTCTAATAGGTAGCATTTCTCTAGGGCCAGACCATAGATCGTAATTAACTTCAGCAGGTGGTTGTTTTGGAGCACTAACTTTTCCAATGCTTTTTCTAGGTTTATAACAAAAACCTCTTGATACAACCATTTCGCCTAATGGTTTGTCTTTAATCCACTCCATAACCTCTCTCCATCCAGTATCTGAACGTCGCTGCATACCATGCTGAATAATAACACCTTGTTTTGCGTATTTTTCCGCAGCCTCAACAAGTTTTCTTCCTTCCCAAATATTATGTGAAACAGGTTTTTCAACATATACATGTTTTCCATTTTGTGCAGCGAGAATTGAAATTAGTGAATGAAGATGATTGGGAGTAGCAATCATAACAGCATCAATGTCCTTATCAGAGCAGAGTTCACGATAATCTTCATAAATCTTTGGCTTAGAACCTTGCTTAGAAGCGACACGGTTTGCGTTCGATTCGTTTCTTTTATAGTCAGCATCGCAAACTCCAGCGACTCTAACATTTTTATGACCTAATGAAGCATTAACATGGCCACCTCCTCGGCCACCACAACCAATTACTGCCACACGAATGTCTTCGTTAGCCCCTTTAACTTTAGCATTTGCAGGAAGACTACAAAATGTGCTGGTTCCGGCAGCCCCATAGAGGGCGCCCTTCATGAATTTTCTACGGCTGGTATTTTTCATAAATTAAATCGCTATTTGATAGCTAATAATAACTATGGATAAAGGAAGTCTCAAGACATTGGATTAATCCATTTTTTAATATATCATAATATCAAAGATAAATTAAATTTTATCAAAAAAATCATTATTTTAATATTGTTACTAACCATCAGCGTGTCGTATGGTTGTTAATTAATAGAATCCTTAGCCAGTTGACTAGGATACGCACAAAGAAATGCGTTAGCCTCAGGTTGAGGGTTGCTATTAAAGCTGAGTATTGAATTCACTAATGTTGTAATTAAGTGAATTAACTGTACCACCAATATTTGCGGATGTGGTAATGGAATTAGTGATATAAATTTTTGATTTTGATATTGCTTCTTTGATGCTGTAACCGAGAGCTACCAATGCGCAAATAGATGATGAATAAAAGCATCCAGTTCCGTGTGGATCTAAGTTTCTTATCATTGGGGATTCAAAAATAGATACACCGTTCTTATCCACGTATATATCTATGGCTTTTTCCTTATTTGAATGCCCACCTTTCAAAACAACTGGTGATTGAAATTCATGATAGAGTCTTTTTGCCATATCTTCATGAGTTAAATTTTTGTCTCCAAGCAGAGTTTCTCCTTCATGTAGATTTGGTGTATAAAGTGAAGCGATCGGTAATAATTCTTTTTTATACAAATTGAGAGCTTCTGTATTTAAAAAAATTGTTCCTTTTGATGAATTAATAATTGGATCAATAATGATAGGGGGGCAGTTATTAAATTTATTGAAACTATTTAAGATGGCTTCAATGGATTCCACTGAATTTAATAGCCCTAATTTGATGGCCGATATTTGATAATGTTCATTCAGTAAATCAATCTGCATAGAGATATAATTTTTATTTATAGGAAAAACAGAATTCACATGGCCTGGAATCTGTGACGTTATGCAGGTAATTGCACTAAGGCCATTTACCCCCAATGAGTGAAAAACTTTTATGTCAGCCTGGACACCAGCGCCTCCACATGGGTCAGATCCAGCAATCGTCAAAACATTAGGTGTGTTATTCATATTTTGGGACGATTTCGTAATTGTTTTAGAATCTAATCGCATGTTAATGTTATCAGCTTAATAACCCCATTTCACATAGATTGGAAATTGAAGAATTAACATCCTTAGAGGTCATTATTGATGATGTCATCTATATGCCAAGTTTAGAAGCTCCATCGGACAAACCTTATCCTTTCGTTTACTTTATTACGATTAAAAATAATTCTAATCAGAAGGTAAAAATTTTCGGAAGAAAATGGATTTTAACCTCTAAAGATGGTCAGAAATTGGTCGTTGAAGGAGAAGGAGTAGTTGGTCAGTTCCCAGAAATATTAGCTGGCGAAGAGTTTAATTATAATAGCTACCACGTAATTTCTGGTGATTCTCTAGTAGGGGGAGCTTTTTTTGGTGAAACGAATAAAGGAATTCCAATTTATACAAAGATACCTAGTTTTGAATTAACTATACCAAAGTGGGCATAAGTGCTTACGCTGTGATAATATTAGTGACAAGGTGGTCATGTTTCTCTCTTGGTAAATTGTCAATTATTTGCTCTTTGAAACATATTCCAATTAATTTAGTTCTGGATTTACAAGTAGCTAAAAATTTATCGTAAAACCCTCCACCTCTTCCCAATCTTTCCCCACTTTGAGTGAATCCTAATCCAGGAACTAGAATTGTATCTATACTCTCAGATGAAATTAATTCACATGAATTAGGGTTAGGTTCCCAAACGCCAAAGCTAGACTTTATAAGATTGTCTTTTGATAAATTATTAATTTTATGACAATGGAAATTTTCATCTTCAATACGAGGCAAGCTAACGGTATATTTTTTTGCGAGCCATTGTTTAATAGAGGGTTTGATATCAGGCTCTGATGATAATGGATAGTAGCAAAGAATGGATATTTTTTTATTAAGAGAACTAATGAGGTTCTCATTAATAATTGAGTTGCTGATCTCGATGTCAGGTAGGCTCATTCGAGACAACTTATCTTTTAATTTCAGCCTTAAATTTTGTTTTTCCTTACTAATCTGATTAAAATAAATCATTTACTATCTATCGTCTCTTCACCTTTGAATGCGCTAATAAACAATAAGCCTGCAGAAATGCATATGCATGAATCAGCAACATTAAATGAAGGCCAGTGAGAATTGTTTATATAAAAATCGAGAAAGTCGACAACATAGCCGTGCCATAATCTATCAACTAAGTTGCCCATTATACCAGGCACTAACAAAACAATTGCATAAGTATTAATTCTTCCGGGGAATTTATCCTTACGCCATAAAACTAATATGAACACCAATGCAAAAATAGCTACAAATGAAAAAATTAGGTTTGAATGTGAAGCGTCATTAAATTTTCCAAATGCTATTCCAGTGTTGTGAACTCTAACTAAGTTAAAGCAGTTTGGAATTATTGATTTCTCGTCTCCTAATTCAAAGTTATTTAGTATTAGTAATTTTGTTGCCTGATCAAGTAGGAACAAAGGTAATGAAATCTTTAAAAATATCGACATTTCTTTCAATGAATTATTCATATTTGGATATGTATTGTAATATTTTTTTCTTTTTATATTAATTTAAAAGATGCCAGATTTATTTTTTGAAAAAAAATTAGTCGAGTCAGGTTATAAGTATATAGCAGGTGTTGATGAAGCGGGTAGGGGGCCATTAGCTGGTCCTGTTGTAGCGGCTGCTGTAATATTACCCGAGAAGTTTAGTTGTGACCAATTAAATGATTCTAAGAAGTTATCTCCATCAAAGAGAGAGAAAATATACAATGAGCTTATGAATGTTGATTCTAAAGTAATATCTGCATTTGCTGTTATCGATGAGGTGGTTATAGATCAAATAAACATACTGCGCGCAACTCATAGGGCAATGGCTCAAGCTTCATCGAATTTATCTATTGAACCTTCATTTGTTTTAATTGATGGCATGCCTATAAAGGATTTTCCATTTAATAATGAATCTATTATTAAAGGTGATTCGAAAAGCCTTTCAATTGCTGCAGCTAGTGTAATTGCTAAAGTTGAACGCGATAGGATAATGTTAAATTATTCAAAAAAATACCCAGAATACAAATTTGAAAAGCATAAAGGCTATGGAACCAAGCTACATTTGGAGGCATTGAAGGAATTCGGGCCTTGCAAGATTCATCGTAAGAGCTTTGCGCCAGTTAAAAAATTTCTATAAAAAATTTAGCAAAATAAAATTATCTGTAGGGCTTTATTGATAACCAATCTGTCGATTGCTCATAAGCATCTGCAATACGTAAAATTGAGGACTCTTTCATTGGTGGACCAAGAATTTGTAATCCTACTGGAATTGATTTTCCGTCACCTGTGTCAACGAAGCCACATGGTGTACTAATACCGCAAATCCCAGATAAATTGGCAGCAATAGTAAATATATCAGCAAGATACATTTCTAACGGATCTTTAGACATTTGCCCAATTTTGAAAGCTGGAGTTGGTGCTGTTGGAGATATTATGGCATCAACTTTATCAAATGCGTTTTTGAAATCATTTCTTATAAGTGTTCTTACTTTTTGAGCCTTTACATAGTACGCGTCGTTGTAACCAGAACTAAGTACATATGTACCTAAAATGATACGACGTTTCACTTCTGGTCCAAATCCCTCAGATCTAGATTTTATATAGTGGTCAATAATATTCTCTGGATCAGGGGATCGATTTCCATATCGAACAGCATCAAATCTAGCAAGATTTGCTGACGCTTCAGCTGTTGCTATTATGTAGTAAGTAGAAATGGCATATTCTGTGTGTGGTAGGCTTATTTCTATAATCTCAGCTCCAAGATCCTGAAGGTTTTTTATTGCGTGGTTGACGCATTTTAAAACTTCAGAGTCAATGCCGTCAGTAAAGTATTCTTTAGGCATCCCAATTTTCATTCCACTTATATTACCATCTAGCTTAGATAACAGATCTTTATCATGGTTGTCTATTGAGGTTGAGTCTAAAGAATCTTTACCTGATATGGCGCTAAGAAGTAACGCGGCATCTTTGCTAGATTTTGTAATTGGCCCAATCTGATCAAGTGACGATGCAAAGGCAACTAATCCATATCTTGATACAGTGCCATAACTTGGTTTAAGGCCCACAACTCCACAAAAAGAAGCTGGTTGACGGATAGAACCACCAGTATCTGAACCGAGTGAAGCAATTGCTGTATCATTGGCAACGCATGCAGCAGAACCACCGCTGCTACCTCCTGGTATGCGACTTAAATCCCATGGATTCTTTGTTATATGGAAACCTGAATTTTCTGTGGATGAGCCCATAGCAAATTCATCCATATTGACTCGTCCAAGAGGTATTGCTCCATTTGATTTTAATTTATAGATAGCTGTGGCATCATATGTAGAGGTGTAAGAATTTTTTAAGATTTGAGAAGCGCATGAGCAATTTTGTCCTTCGACGTTTATTAAATCCTTAATTGCGATTGGGATACCACCGAGGGGCTTGCTAATATCAGCATTCTTTGCTGATTCTAATGCCGACTCTTTGTCTATTGAGATGTATGCTCTTATATCTGAGTCTCGGGCCTCAATTTCATTGATAAGTTCTGAAACAGCATCTGTAGGACTAAGAGAACCTTTAAGATAAGCTTCTTTTAATTGTGATATAGTAAGAGACCCAACTGAACTGCTCATTATTCTACAACACGAGTAACTTTAAATTGTTGATTGTTCTGATCTGGAGCATTTTTTAAAGCAGCATCACTCCCCATTCCATTTCTTAGTTTATCTTCCCTTATAACATCGACCACTGCGTTGGCGTGAGATGTTGGTTCTATATTAGTTGTGTCGACGCGTTCTAATTGCTTAACGAATGAAATTATGTCATTTAACTGCTTTGTGAAGTCTTGTATTTCCTCTTCATTTAAATCCAATCGCGCTAAGTTAGCGACATATTTAACATCAATACTGCTTTCACTCATTAAGAATTTGATGATTAAACTAAAGATACAGAAAATCCAGAACTTATTCTTTTATAATGCAATAATTATAAAAAATGAAATTACTGAAAAGCAGATTAAGGCTAATATAAAGTTAACAAAATTTTTTCGGTTTTGAGCTTTAATTAATGCGATTTGAGACCTACTTAATCGTTGTGAATAATCATTCACGCTTGTGTAGTGCTTAAACTTAGATTCTTGTGAATTGTTAAGTTTGGATTTAGAAACAATTTCCTCTAAATCAGCGATTTTTTCTTTTAAAGATAATTGATTATTATTCAGGTTTTTTTTAAACTGATCGTAGTTTGGCTGAAACATTGTCTTTGGTTTCTTCATAGCCTTGTAATAAGGTAGGTATGATAATATTTACGTTTTTAAAGTATATATTTATAAGTAAGGTAAACAAAGACGGAGAAAACAATTAAAGGAAGAGAAAAGGCAAAACCGCTTTTAAACCAATATCTGAAATTTCTTGAGCCAGAAGTCGTAGCAAAATGATTGGTTGATTGATCATCAGTAATATTGGATTCATCGGCTGAGTTAAGACTGTCTAAGTGTTTGAGAGTCCTCATGTATTCGTCTCTGGCATCATCAATAATGTTATTGGCCTGAGTTAATTCATCGTTGAGTTGGCCATTAGTGCAATCGTCAGGATTTAATGAGCTGATGTTGTCGATTGTTCTCTTAAATGTGGATTGAGCGCGACTGTATTGTAAAATCTTTTGCTCAGCATCTAAGCGCTCTCTTTCTAGTAGGGTGATAGCATGCTGCAAGTTGTCTAACATTTCTACTTTTCCTCGATTGAAGGCACTTTGCATTTGCCTTAAATATTCCAGCTCAGCTTTTTGTTTTTCTATTTCCTCTTCTTGCTTTTTTAATTCTTTAAGCTGTTGTTGAGCGTTAGCCAGTTGCTCATCGAATTCAATTCCTTGATGTCTTGAGTTAAAATCACTCACGACTATTTCATTAGAACTATTTTCGTTGAAGTCCAAAAAATCAGGATCTTCTATGATTGGATTGTAGTCAGTTGATCTATCCATAGCTGACTTAATATAACTTATAAATTATGAATTTCTATTAATATTATGGAATTCTTAAATATTTAATTCTACTAGCTTTTATAAGGGTTGTTCTTATTGAAATTATTACAACTGTTGCCGAAACCGTGATGCTTGCAATTCTAGATACATTGGCAGCAGTAGTGGCATTTTGCGGAACAAAACTCCCAAAAGATAAATTGTCGGCCGCAATCGGAAATGCCATGAACAGCATTACAATGATGATATAAATGAAACTAAGGATTAGGCAAAGTGTACCGCCGAATCCTGAGACAATCTTTGCTGAGTTCTCCTCTTTCAGGTTAGGAAATAAGGTGCCAAGGCATAAAGCCATTGAGTTTAGCGAAATCGTGACCATTAAAATTACAATGCTGTCTGTTATGGTTTTGATTGGCGTCATTTTTAACAGTGAACTTGATATGAAAATTAGAAGTGTTGTTAAGAGCCCGGTTATGAGGCAAGAGCTTATCAATTTCTGAAGGATAATTTTTTTCATACTTATTGGCGACATCGATAATATCCAAAGCCTTCGCCCTTCTAAACTGAATTGAGGGAAAACAAATCTTGTGGTTAGGGTGGATAATGATAATGAACATACTCCAAGGTTCATTAAGGCAATAAGTGATGACCAAAACTCACTTTTATACTGATATCCCATATTTCTAATGTTAAGAACATACAAAAATAAAAGGCCATAAACTAAGGTGATTTGGATCCATTGCGTCGGATCTCTTAATAATGTTTTTATGTCTTTGCGGAGAAGTGCGATATTAGCACGGCCAAAGATGAGTTCTTGAGTCTTATGAATAATCGATTGATTGTGTGAAATGTGATTAAGCCTTTGTTTCTCATTCTTTCTTTTTCTTTGGTATGAAGCATTTGCACGCCTTTTTAAGCTTTTGTAGTAACTAGGCAGAAAGATAAGTGAGAGGAAAGAGGTGATTGAAAGGACGCCAATTAATGAGTACGAAATTATTAGTAAACAAAATAATATCGAATTGCTTTCGAAAGGTTTACTCCAGCCAGTTAATGCATTGCTCATCCATGTGCTAGGCATTAATGGATGAATGCTGAGCTCAGAATGTTTGAGAATTTGGTTTACGGTAGCTGCAATTCCATTATTGAAATCACTGAATTCATTTGCAGGGTTAAGTAGGGAATGGGATATTTTGAATGCACCTATAGCAATTAAAGATGCAATAACAATAAGCCAATATCTATTAAAAAACCTTACTGTTAATACAACAGCCCAAGCTGAAATCGAAGCGGGTATTAAAACAAAAACTGTGGTGGTAAAAAAACTTCCAATATAGTAGTCAAGGTTAGCGTTTTTTATGTCTCCATATGCTAATATTAATGGTGTGCTAATAACATAAAATCCCCAGCTCGAAAAAATAAATGTTTCTATGAATTTCCAGGTAAATATTGTTTTCGCTCTTAATGGCAATGAGTTAATCCATTGCATTTCAGTTGAGCGATAAACAGATGAGTAGAGAATGATTGAGTTTGAAAAAATCAACATCATGAAGATGAAGAAAAACAACAGGTAAAAGAGGCGCTCAGAAAGTATTGGGCCCAAGCCAGGTAAGTTTTCGATATAATTTAATGCGAGTTTAAAAACTGCTAATCCTCCAAACAAATAGCCTAATAAAAATAGTCCTATTGTTAAACTCATTAATCTAGAGTTTTTCAATGAATGGCAAAGTTGTTTCCCTCTTATTTTAAGGTAGGTGGATGCAATAAGCGTTAGATGCTTATTATGAGAAGTTTCTTCTTTTACCATGAAGATATTATCTCAAATGAATAACCTTTTAAATAAGATGATTCTGGTATTCCTAAAGTGACAGGATGATCGGCTCGCTGATGGTATTGATCGATAATTCGCAGCGATTTTTTTGCATCATTTGCAGCATCTCTAATTATATCGAGAAACATTTTTGCTGAAATATGATGAGAACATGAAAAGGTTGTTAGTACCCCTCCTGGATCAAGCATTTTTAATGAGCGTAAATGTATTTCTTTGTAACCACGGGTTGCTCCGGAAAGAGTTTTCTTATTTTTAGTGAATGATGGCGGATCCAATATGATCATATCGAATCTCTCGCCATTGGCTTCATAAGATTTTAATAAATCAAAAGCATTTTCATTTATCCACTTTGAGTTTTTGTTCGTTAATTTAGCCGAGTTTAATTGTGATGAATCGATTGCTGGTTTGCTGATGTCTACACCAGATACCTCGGAGGCTCCGTTAATTAAGCAGCTCATAGCAAATCCTCCTTGGTTTGTGAAACAATCAAGGACTCTTTTATTCTGAGCTAGTTTTCCTACAAGCACATAATTATCCAATTGATCTAGATATAGGCCAGTTTTTTGGCCCTCTAGCAAGTTTATAGAGAAAGGTATGTTAGAATGTTCGACTTGGAGTTTTTCAGGAGGTGATCCATGCATTATTTTGGTTTGAAGATCTAGGCCTTCTGCCGCTCTAATTGGAGAGTCGTTTCTAGCAGTAATTGATATGGGATTACAAAGAGATTTTAAAGCAGACGTTATTAAATCAATTCTGATATCCATCCCTAATGTGAGTGTTTGGATGATTAGGTTCCCTTTGTAATTATCGACAATTAATCCTGGCAAACCATCGCTTTCACTCCACACAAGGCGAGAAAGTGATGAATCAATTGATGGTATATTATTTCTGTAATTTATCGCTCGTTGAATTCTGCTATAAAAAAAGTCAGAATTTAGATCCTGCTTTCTTCTGGAAAACCTCCTAGCAACAATTTGGGATTTTGGATTATATATTGCGGTCCCTAAAGACCTGTCTTTATAATCCTTTAGTGATATTATGTCTCCGGGTTTAGGGTCTCCAAAAGTTTTTTTGATTTCACTTGAATACACCCAATCATGCCCATGGAAAACTCGAGCCCTAGGTTTAATTATTATTCCGGGCATTCTTGTGGTTATTCCGCCAACAATGCTGCCGGGTCTATAGGGTTTTTTGTGATTTCTTTTGGCTCGGGATAAATGAAAGATTTACCTTCATAATTCCTGATTTTTAGATGTTTAGAGTTTTTCTCAATTACATATTCTGGATTGATTGGGATTTTGCCGCCACCGCCAGGGGCATCAATAACAAATTGAGGAACCGCATATCCAGAAGTGTGCCCTCTAAGCCCTTCAATGATCTCTACTCCTTTTGCTGCATTTGTTCTAAGGTGGGAAGATCCTTCAATCAGATCGCATTGATATAAATAATATGGCCTTACTCTGCACTTTAATAATTTATGAACTAATGACTTCATCGTAGTAAGGTTGTCATTAACTCCTTTTAGGAGAACACTCTGGTTCCCAAGAGGTATGCCAGAATTTGCAAGTTTTTCGAGTGCTAACTTAACCTCTGATGTTAATTCTTTGGGGTGATTTGTATGCACGCTCATCCAAAGTGGATGATATTTCTTTAACATGTTACATAGATCAGAAGTAATTCTCTGTGGAAGAAAAATCGGAATTCTTGTTCCAATTCTTATGAATTCAATGTGTTTAATCTTGCGAATTCTGCTGATAATCTTTTCAAGTTTGCTATCAGAATACAGTAAAGGATCGCCACCTGAAAAAAGTACATCCCGGATGCTGGTATTGTTTTCTAAATATTGAAACGCTTGCTCAAAATCTGTATCTAGGTTTTTTTCACCGGCACCACTTACAACTCTGCTTCTGGTGCAATATCTACAGTAGCTTGCACAACGATCAGTGAGCAGGAAAAGTACTCTGTCTGGATATCTGTGAACCAATCCTGGTACTGGCATATGAGAGTCCTCACCACAAGGATCAGACATTTCTTCTGAACTTATAGAAATCTCGTTAATTGTAGGTATGACTTGTTTGCGAATGGGGCAATCAGGATTATCGGGCTCGATAAGATTAAAAAAGTGGGGAGTTATAGATAAAGCCAGTTTGTTTCCAGATAAAAGGACGCCTCTTCTTTCATCATTGCTCAGTTTTAAGTGTTTTTCTAACCCATTAAGATTAGTTATCCGATTTTTGAGCTGCCATCGGAAATCTTTCCAATCTAATCTACTGACCCCTTGGTTTTTCCAGTACCCGAGACCATATGATTTGAAGTCTAATTCTGGGCAATTAGGTTTATTTTCCATTTTTAATTCGGTATTTTCACATTAATTTGGTGAAATAGCATGTCAAATTTGCTACATGATTATTTAATCAAAAAAAACTTAGCGATAATTGACAAATTCAGATGATTTCGATAAAAATGGTTAGGGTGATTCGTAAGTGTCACCTAATCAATGTGATAGGCTATGTTTTTTAAAGTGTTGCGTGATATTGCTAAACCTCAATGGTTTGATATTATTAATTGTTTGAAAAGATCCACAGGACTTTCGGTTGCTGAATTGTCAGAATCCCTAGGCATGAGTTATATGGGGATAAAGCAACATTGTGTCGAATTGCATAAAAGAGGCTACCTTGATACCTGGCGAAGACCTAAAGCAGTTGGTCGCCCTGAGAAGGCCTATAGATTAACTTCAAAAGCAGAGCCTTTGTTTCCTCAGATGGGTAATGACTTTACGGAAATTCTTCTAAAAACAGTTGAAAAAACATATGGCGCGGCATCAGGGGAAAAGCTTTTGTTTGGTTTTTTTCAAGAGCATGCTCAATCTTACTTAGCTAAAATTAAAGGTGATTCTCTCGCTGATAGATCTACTCATTTTGCCAAAATTAGAGATATTGAGGGATATGTTTCAACTTGCGAAATCGATAATAATGGAGGTATTACAATTGTAGAATATCATTCTCCATATCAGGGAATAATCGAACAATATCCAATGATCCACAATATGGAGGATCAGATGATTGGCAAAGTTCTAAGTGCTAATGTTAGAAGAGCTGAAGAAAAGGCTTCTGGACTCGTTAAGTATACGTTCCAAATAAATTAATTAATTTTTGGATTCGTTTAACTTTATAATTTCATCTAAATGATCAACACAGATTTGGGACCAAGATTCTAGATTGTCTTTATCTCTTAGAAGTTCTTCAGAAGTCAGGAATTCAAGATTTTCTATATTTGCTTCACCTGCCACGACTTGATCATTTTCAAGGTCGAAAAGGTGAACTACGCCTAAATGTACTTTGCCCACATCATTTGAGTCATCATTAATTAATGCGATTGGAAGGTTGTTGTAATCACAATTAATTATTAGTTCTTCATTTATCTCTCTTTCGATTCCTGTTAGGTATGTATCTTTTTCTAATGAAGAAGAATCAAAGTCATCCTGATTGATGTGGCCGCCTATGCCTATTGAAGATTTGCTTGCTAATCTTTGTTCGCCAGATTTTTTCCCTCTCAAGTATCTGAGGAATTTATCGCCATGTTTGAAAATTGCGTAAGGTATTATTTG
>JACETS010000051.1 GCA_013911195.1 Verrucomicrobiales bacterium
GAGTTTTATCTGGTGGTGCTAAAATTGAAAATGGAGCTCTCGTTCTTAATGGAAAGAATTCATTCATGATGACATCAGCATTCGAAAATGATGTCCATGAGAAGACTCTAGAAGCGTGGGTCCAGCTCAACGACCTGAATCAAAAAGGATCTGGTGTGATTGGAATTCAATCTACAAACGGCGTTGTTTTTGATTCAATCGTTTATGGTGAGAGAACTCCTCAAGCATGGATGGCAGGTAGTGACACTCTTAAACGATCTCAAAAACATGATGGAGAAAAAGAAGGATTGGCAAAAGAAAAACCCATTCACATAGCAATCACATACAGCAAGAATGGAACAATTACTAGATACCGTGAGGGACAGGTATACGGAGAGACTTATAAAACAGAATTTCAATCATTCGAAAAAGGAAACTCACAAATTATTTTTGGAATGAGACACGGCACCAAGAGTGCGCCGACCGGATACTTATCAGGTAGAATATTGAGAGCTCAATTTTACGATAGAGCTCTGGACCCAAGCGAAGTTGCTGCATCCGCGGGAACGGAATCTAATTTTATCTCCAATCAGGAAATATTGGCTGTTATGACTGAGGATGAAAAAAATAAAAAAAATAAACTCAGTAGTAAAATTATTTCACTTAATGAAAATCTAAATAATTTAAAATCACAAAAAAAATCCAAGGTTTATTCAGTTAGAGCTAATTCAAATCCTGGAGTTACTTATGTACTCAACCGCGGCCATGCCTTGCAGCCAACTGAAAAAGTAAGCCCTGGTTCAGTTAAGGCAGTTATTGGCCCCAATGCCGAATTTGGAATCGCTCCTGATGCTCCTGATGCTGATCGCCGAAAGAAACTTGCAGATTGGATCACTCATCCTAAGAACCCTTTATTTAAAAGAGTGATAGCAAATAGATTATGGCATTATCACTTTGGTGCAGGATTAATAAAAACACCTAACGACTTAGGATTTAGTGGAGGGCATCCAAGCCATCCAGAACTTCTTGATTGGCTTGCGCTCGAATTGGAAAAAAACCAATACAGTCTGAAACATCTTCACAAATTAATGGTCAATTCCAGAACTTATCGACAGTCATCAGCGCCCAATTCAAAAAATCTAATTAGTGATTCCGATAATAAATATCTCTGGAGAAAATCACCGTCTAGGCTAGAAGCAGAAAGTCTTCGAGACGCGATGCTTAAAGTTTCAGGAAAATTAAATTTGAAAATGGGAGGTCCAGGTTTTCGCGATGTAACTTTTAGATCCTTGAATGGAACTACTTATTATACCCCTTTCGACAAAGAGGATGCCGAGTTAAATAGACGAACAGTCTACAGGTTCAGCCCAAGAGGCCAGAGAAGTGCGATACTGGACGCTTTCGACTGCCCGGATCCCTCTACAACAGCCCCAAAAAGATCAGTTACAACAACTCCAATCCAAGCGTTGGCACTACTAAATAATGCCTTTGTTTTGAGAATGGCTGATGGTTTTTCAGAACGACTCAAAAAGGAATCTGATTCTTTAAATGAACAAGTTAAAAGAGCATATGAGCTTGCTTATAGTAGAAACCCTGATGATGAAGAATTAAAGCTTGGCGTTGAGCTTTCAAAAAAACATGGCCTCAGTGCGCTTGGCAGAGTCCTTTTTAATAGTAACGAATTTGTAGTAATAGAATGAAGATTGAACCTTACAGACGTGATTTGCTCAATTGGGGCATCCAAGGAACTGGTGCCACTGCATTAGCAAGCTTGTTGACTAACGATAAAGCTTCAGGCTCACCAATACTTCCGCATTATCCTTCCGTGGCAAAACGGGTAATTCACATATGCCTTGTAGGAGGAATGAGTCATATCGACTCATTTGATTACAAGCCAGAACTCACCAAAAGTCATGGTAAACAAGCGCAACTCTCAGAAAAACCCGATATTTTCTTTGGAAGAGTCGGTCCCTTAAGAGGAGCTGATTGGGAATTCAAAGCTCGCGGTCAGAGTGGATTAATGGTCTCAGAAATGTTTCCACACATCGCCAAGCAAGCTGACAAGCTCACTGTAATTCGATCAATGATCTCACAGTCAGCTAATCACACTCCTGCATTATTTTTTGAAAATAGTGGTTTTGAATTTAATGGTTACCCTTCCGTTGGAAGTTGGGTATCCTACGGTCTCGGTGCTGAGTCTGAATCTCTCCCTTCATATGTAGTTTTGCCTGATGGAAGAGGAGATCCAAACGGTGGTGCTTCAAATTGGTCTAATGGTTTCCTTCCGGCCCAATATCAAGGAGTCAGATTTGGAAAGGGTGATAAGCCAATCAGAGATTTGTTTCCTGCAAAAGAAATCGCACAAGATGAAGAAGAAAGTTCCAGAGGTGTATTGGCGCGCTTGAATCAAAAACATCATGAAAGAACTCAGCTAGATGATCTTCTTAATGCTAGAATTCGGAGTTACGAATTAGCTGCTAGAATGCAATTATCTGTTCCTCAAGTCACCGACTTAAGCGCAGAAAATGAAAAAACAAAGGAAATGTACGGCATCGGAGTCGATCCAACTGATGACTGTGGTAGACGTTGCTTGCTAGGCCGTCGCCTATTAGAACAAGGGGTCAGATTCGTACAAATTTTTTCAGGTGGGCCTATCGGAGGAAATCCTAGAGCAAGTTGGGATGCCCATGAGGATGTCAAAGACAATCACGGCCAAGAGGCTAGAAGAATTGATAAGCCTATCGCTGGACTTTTAGCTGATCTTGAAAGACGAGGGATGCTCGACGAAACTCTTGTACTATTCACAACTGAATTCGGTAGAACTCCTTTTGCTCAATCGGATAAAGGTAAGGTTGGTCCTGGTCGTGATCATAATAAGGGCGGCTTCTCAATATGGATGGCGGGGGCAGGTCTTCGACCTGGTATCGCACACGGCGTAACAGATGAAATTGGCTGGAAGGCTACCGAAAGCCCTACCACCTGGCATGACTTTCATGCAACTGTCATGCATTTACTTGGTATGGATCACGAAAAATTAACCTATTATCACAATGGCATTGAACGCCGTTTGACTAATGTTCATGGAAACGTAATTGGCGAAATACTTGCCTGATGTTCCAATATAAATTAACTGAATTTAATTCGTTCTGTCGTTAAATGGAGAATGCAGATCAATCTAGAGCTCTTATAATTCGCCACGAAGATGACTCATTAAAGGAACAGAGCGCCTGCGGTCATCGATACAGATTATTGAGCAAGGGTGATCAAGGGATTGCAGCTTGGGCCCACGCAGTGGATATCGATGGGGCTAAGCCCCACTACCATAAGAAAACCACTGAATTGTATTATGTTCTTGAAGGGGAAGGAACCGTTACATTAGACGGCAAAAAACAAGAAGTTAAAAAGGGCACTATCATACATATACCTCCGGGTGTGATTCATGGAGCCGATGGTAAAATGAGAGTTCTAGTTATCGGCATACCAGACATTGATGACTCCGATATCTACTATCCGTAAAATATTACACTATTAATCCGCTAAACCTCAAATCATTCAATTTGATGGAACAAAAACTAAATATAATTAAAAGGTTATTACTAACCATCTTCATCACTGAATTTACATTATTTCAAATTCTTCAGGCAGAACTTGATAAAAATGCATTACCAGATGTCGAAGAGGGTTTTCAAATTAATTTCTTTGTTAAAGAACCTCATATTATCAACCCTTCCTCATTATGCTTTGATAAAAAAGGTCAACTTTATGTTGGGGCAGGGCCCCAATACAGGCATCCAAAAGAGGATTCCCCAACCGATTATATTAAAATTCTCATTGATGCTGATAACGATGGAGTGGCTGAGACGGTCAAGACGTTTGCAGAGGGACTTAATTGTGTTCAGGCGATGGCTTGGAAAGGTAATGAACTATGGGTCGCGAATGCTCCCGAACTTACAGTCCTTCGGGATACCGATGGCGATGACGTTGCCGACGAATATCAAATTATCTACACAGGCCTAAATAATCTAAGGCATAGCGTGCACGGACTTAACTGGGGACCTGATGGCTGGCTTTATTTCACAATGGGAAATACTTGGGTTAAACCAAATGCGCCAAAGCCAATTCGCGATTTACAGGGCATTAAGTCCAATGATAAGACCCAATATCCTCTAACCAAAGTCTACACTAAAGAAACTTATCCAAAAAGTTTTCATCCATTGAACAAACAAGAAATGGAAGGTGGAATTTTCAGATGCCGCCCCGGTGGATATGACTTAGAACTTTTTGCCAGAGGAATGCGCAACCCATGGGATATGTGTATGGATAGTGGTTTTAATTGGTTAGCAACCGACAACGATCCTGGTCGACCAGGGGAAAGGATTTTTATGCCTATACAGCATGGTCACTACTCAATGCGACATCCTTGGAAATTTGATTGGATGGGCAAACATATTGCTGTAGCGCCCTCTTCAGA
This sequence comes from Verrucomicrobiales bacterium, assembly GCA_013911195.1. Taxonomy (GTDB): domain Bacteria; phylum Verrucomicrobiota; class Verrucomicrobiia; order Verrucomicrobiales; family DEV007; genus EC70. The sequence goes on from JACETS010000051.1 coordinate 4,451, forward strand.
TTTATTCCCAAGCGTTAGTGGATCTGGAACGGGTGTTGCTTATTACACTTCAGATCATTTTCCAAAAAGATATCGCGATCATTACCTTATCGCAGACTGGACCAACAATTGCATTTTTCTGTATAATCCAAAATGGGTAGGTGCATTACAAGTGCCAGCAGAAACCAAGCGCAAGATTGTCGATGGTGGTACAACTCAGGGAGGTGATTTAGGTTACAAGGGGGCAAATGGGCGATCACTCTTTCGTCCAACAGATATCGAAATTGGTCCTGACGGGGCATTATATATTGCCGGTTGGGGATCCGTTTACGGAACAGAATATGTGCCAAAAGAAAAATGGACTCCTGAAGAAAATGCTAAATACCAAGGACGTGTGTTTCGGCTAACACACAAAGACTCACCACTTATTTCCAGGAAAATTTGGGATAAAGTAAAAAGAAAAAAAGATATAAAAACTTGGAGTTTCAAAGAATTAATAGAAGACCTTGGTTCAAATGTTCATGTGTGGCGCGTGCACTCACAGGACGAACTCGTTCGGAGAGGTAAGGCGATTAGAGATGAACTCATTGCAGCAATACTTTCCGGAAAACTCAACGAAACTCAGGCAACTTGGGCCATTTGGGCAGTTGGTCACATTGACAGAAAGAACGATAATAATGAGGAGGAATGGAATATTGAAAAATTTGCCGATGATCAATGGAGCCTAAAGGGTAAGACCATAAATACTTACAAGTTAAACATTAGGGTTCAAGCTACACGTATTTTGGGTGAAACCGAGATTTCGACTGCCTCACCAAAACTCATTAAATTGCTATCTGATGAAGAGCCACGTATACGATTAGCTGCGATAGGATCTTTAGACCGCATCGGATGGGGTAATAATAGCGATACTATTCTTGATGCTATTGCATACGAAACCGACCGGGTAACTTTTTACTCGAATTGGCAAGTGATGAGACGGCACTTATCCAAGGAAAAACGCTACGAACTTTTGAAGGAAGAACGAATCGGACTCCGCCGTATGGCTGCGCTTAGTCTGATGGAGGAAGGGGACCGTGATTTACAAAAGCGTGCAGATGAAATTTTAGGTAATGGAATCACCATTACTGGCAACCCATTAAAAAGCCTTACTATATCGGCAAGCAAAGAGCATTTCCGAGAATCAACAAAGGTAACGTTTGCTGCTTCTTCACCTGGAGACATCCGATATACTCTTAATGGTACCGAGCCTACATCGAAAAATTCTCTTAAGGCTGATAAAGAGTTAACGCTAGTTACAAGCGCCACACTCAAAGCAGCGGTGTTTAAGGGTGAGCAAAGAACATCCGAAGTTGAAAGTCTAGACCTTCATAAAATCAGTGACTCAGAATGGCAGGATCGGCTTTTTGTTCAGAATATTCGTGGAGAAGGTTCTGCGAACTTTTACCCTGCTCAACTTGATGGTCTACAAAGAGGAACGCTCGTCTACAAAGATCGCAATTATACTTTCACTGAAATACCTGAAACCTTAGCCGGCGCCACTCACATTAGAACGTTCAATGATGATAAGAGTCATACCAACGATGAGTTCCTACACTTTGATATCAATTTACCTTCCACTTTATATCTTGCTTATGACGGTCGAACCACACCACCAAAAGAGCTCGTAAAAGGAATGGAAAAAACCTCAATGGTAATTCGTATCAGTAATGGGGAGTTATTTCCTGTTTATCGCCGCATGGTACAGGCAGGTAAAGTGGTGATTGGGAGCAATAAAATGAATGGAACTGGAGGAGAATCAATGTATCAAATTTTCCTCACCAAGGCAGGCCTTAAAAAAACCAATATCACAGCAGCCACCAATGCTATGGGTAAAGCTAACACTAAACATGGAGAAGAAATATTCTTCGGACGTGGCACATGCTTGGCTTGTCATCAAGTAAAAGGAAAAGGCGTACCTTTAGGACCTGATCTCAATGGAATTAACAAACGCCGGGATACTGACTACGTTATTCGATCTATTCTTTTGCCAGATGAATATATCGTTGAGGGCTTTCAGCAAACGAGTCTCGAATTAGAAGGCGGTCGAAAACTTTTTGGTATGATTCAGGAAGAAACTGCACAGAGCCTCAAAATATATCTGCTTACAGGAGAAAAAATATCTGTTAATACAAATGATATAATCAAACGCAGTGATGCAAAAAACTCGAGTATGCCGAGTAGTTTCTCACATACTATGAGCGCCCAGGATGTCGCAGATGTCACCGCTTGGATTATGCAACTTCAATAGGAAAAGCAGACTTTTGTTGAATGAAAATGGAAGTATTATTTAAATAAGATTTATCTTAAGTCTAATTCAAGGCTTCTCTTAAAAGCTTGATACGTTGGTCAAATTTTTGTTCTGAATCTAATCCAAACCATCTCTTTGAATCTTTCCCGATGGAAGAAACAGAAACACTGAGCACTTCATTTAGTGAAGTTACAGAATCCGAAAAATGAATGAAAAAGAACCCACTTGAATCTTGTTCAGATTTCCAGGTTGGGAGATAAAAAAGTTCAACAAGCTTATCCTGAGACTTCCATGATGAAAGTTCTTTGGTCACATCGAATTTGATTTTATGCTGATCATTAATTGTCATTAAAAATCCTTGAGTCATTGGTTCACTCACCCATCCAAGACCTCCACTAAAAGAGAAAACTTGCGTAACAGTTTCTTTAGAAACAACAGATTTCCATGACATAGTTGTTCCCTTTTCGGACTGTCTAATAAAAACTCTTTCATTAAAGTCACCAGAAAAATTATACCACTCTGTCATTTCACCATCCTTTTGAATAATTGTCTCACATCCAGGACGAGCAGAATCAATTAATTCCTTCAGTCTGCTAGCTTGGCTATTGTTTCTCACTGACAATTCACTAAACCAATGTGATACTTTTTTAAAAGTGGCAGGTTCAGAGCTTGGAAATTCATGAAACGATGGAGGTTCTTGGTTTTTCTTTGCTATATATTCGTCACCTAAGATGTCTCTTACTCCATTGGTCACCACATCCTCAACTTCTGGTAAATAAGGTCCAGGAAGATCATAATAAACCTGTGAAAATTCAGCTTCATAACCACCCTCATTGAGAACCCTTCTTGATGGGATATATCCGGGCATTTCATTGGCCCAAGCACTAATCCATAACCTTTTCCAATCAAACTCCTTGTTAAATCGTACAGCATAATCAACAACAACCTCACCCGCTAAGAAAACAACTGCGAGTTCATTTCCAAATTTCCATGAATGAATCGGATAATTCACCTTTGATGAAATACTTCCCTCACTATCAAGTTTTTTTAACATTGATTTAGCAAGCTGGGCGTTGAATCCGCCTGATTCCAATTGAGACTCCCAGTGCTTTCTTTCTTTAGGTTTTTTTAAAGGCAGATTGATCTCTTTTTTTATAATTGAACTTACTCCTGGCAGCGGGGTCAGTTTATCATTGATGACTTTATTAACTTCTTTGGCGATTGATGTTCCATGTGCCAATGCATCTTTTAAACCTCCACTAGGTTGTGGTCCTACGTCGGCGCCACAGCCAATCGTGACAAGGGAAATGGCTGATTGGGTGTTTTTCTCGATTATCTCATTCGCATAACCTGCCCAATCACCATTGATATGGTTGCGTGCTCCGATCGTCGTACAATGACACGCATAATTCGACCAAATAACCCGAGTTTCACCTTTCAAATCATTTGCCACCATTACCGGAAGACTATGGTCAACGGGTCCATTTCTTTGAAATCCAAAACCGGCCCATTTACCATCCCTTATGATTCTTCTGTTACCACCGAATTGAACCTCTCCTCGCCCCCACGACAGCCTCATTGGCTCCCTGCTTTCAAGAGCTTCAATAATAATAGATTCCATTTTATCAATTAAAAATGCGGTATATTTATCTATTCTTATTTCCTGATCAGGACTTGTTCTTCCTGCCCAGAGAATAGGCGCGTAACCTCTTAAGGAGGGTGCGTTGTGGGTATGAGTGGCAGTTATCACTAAATTCTTTTCAGGGATACCTAATTTTTTAATACGCTTTGCAAGAGCAGCTCTGATTTCTTTTGTTATTCCACAGTTATCAATAACAACAAGAACAGCAGGATTCTCTCTGCCAATAACCAAACACCTTGCCCACAAAGCATTATCTATACCTTCAAATTCTTTCGTTCTGCCTCCATAACCTGCTAAAACAACTGGAAACTTTGGAGTGATATCCGTTCTTGATACCCCTACTAACACCGTTTTTGGATTTTTAATTAGACCAGCATAAACAACTGAAGAAATACAAAGAATTAAAATCCAAAAATTGATGAGTCGCTTGAACACTTTCTCAATAATGAATTAATTGATAAAATGGGTAAATAAAAAACCGGCCCCTCTCGGAGCCGGTTTAAATTCGAATAAGAGATATGAATCTCTCTAAAATTTGTATGTAACTTTATCCTTTCTTGAGAGCGGTAACAACAAACTTGTCTTTGGCTTTACCCATAGCTGCTACAGCCGCTTTCTTGGTGATATCTCCTTTTGATGAAGAAAAAGTTACTTTCTGAGTTTTTGGCGTATCGCCTTTAGCGATAACAATTTCAGTTGCGCTGAACTCTTTTGTGAATGCCGCACGGACATACTTTTTACAGCCAGCTCAAGTAACTCCAGTCATCTGCACAACATATGCAGTAGTTTTCGCATCTTTGTCAGCTGCGGCTACAAAGCCAAGGCTGAGAGCAAAGATACCCATCATAGCAATGATTAATTTTTTCATGATTTAATAAATTCGAATTTTTCGATCGAACCTGATTATATGCTAAAACGGTGACGTTGTCACTGCAGATTCCCAAAAAAAACGAATTGTTAAGAAATGTTAACATCTCACAGAAGACCCAGTAAAATATATGCAGAAAATCAATCTTTTACTCGTTTTTCTGATAAACACTCTCCAACTTATCTAAATTGATGTTCATCATTTTGAGATAATCAAGACCCTTTGCTAGATCGCTCGCAGCAATACTCTCACAGGGGGAAAAATGAATGCTATTTATAGAGAACTTTTCTTTTAGATTCTTTTTAACAGCATCAAGTGGCATTTGCTCCCAAAGCATGATGCTTCTAGCACTTTTTTTAAGAGCTAATTCAAGCGATTTGATTTGGTTCTCGTCCAAGGGTTCTGCAGGATCAAAATCAAAATTAATAATATCCCATCCATATCTTTTGGACAGGTAATTATATGCAGGATGAGAGGCTAAAAGTTTAACATTTTGAAAAGATTCAAAGCGATTATTAAGCTCATCAAGATCAGCCGATAATAAATTAAAATTTTGTTCAAATGCCTCACCATGCACTGGCCAAATGCGTTTCATACCCTCCAGTATTGTTTTACTTTGAAGTTTTGCCATAACAGGATCTAACCACGTATGACCATCAATACCTTCATGAGAGTGTTCACCAGAGGGACCATGTCGATGACTAATGCTATCTTCATACTTAACCAATTCTTCAGGAGGCAAGTTTACACTTTCAATAGTTTTACTTAATGGAAGACTCACAAAATTAGGCCATTTTTCAAATTCAGCTCCATTTAAGATAACCAAGGAAGCAGCCTGAAACTGAACGATTGCATCGCTTGAAGGCTTCCAATAAATTGGGTCCTCATCCTCTGGTAATAGGCACACAACCGGAACGAGTCCGCCAGAAATTCTTTCCGCAAAGTAAGTTGTCGGATAAAAAGAGGTGACTATGATATCCGATTCCAATGGTTCTGGATTGTTCGTATCTTTTTCAGAGGGTGAACAACCCAAACAAATGAGTAGAAATGAAAGAATAATGATAGCTCTCATGAGTGTAACAAAAAACGGCCTGTTGAGAACTTATTAAAATAAGTCCAACAGACCGTTCTGTTAATTTTATTAGTCTGATCTTATTCTCACTAGGAATCTAAGACCAACTTAAATTAGCATTACTTGCTTGATTCAGCACTACTGCAGCATGAACCATCAGTTCCACAGCAGTTAGTAGTTGCACAAGAGCTAAATGAGAAAGCAACCATTGCAGCTGCTCCAATAAGAATAATTGTTTTCTTAATACGAGTCATAATGGTAGGGATTTTAGACAGATTTTTTGATGTATGCAATCAGAATCCCCTAAATTAGTGGAGTTTTATCGTTATTTTCCTAATTATTGAATCTTTTTTAATGGCTACTTAATCGTTGTAACCAATGACGAGCAATGAGCTCATGCCCCTGAGGCAAGGGATGAACTCCATCCCATATCCATTGCTCGGGCCCCGCGTCCCGAGCTGCTAAATCAAAAACTTCCTGCATTTTGACATGAACAGCCCGGAATTCTTTAGCTAATTTTGCAACAATCTTGCCCATACTTTCGATTTGGGTTCGGCTAACGTTCCACTCACCTCCCTTAGTCATCCACCACCCAGATTTAAGAACAAAAGGATCAATCAGAACCAATCTCACATCTTTATTTGATTGTCGGCTTTTGGTTAATAGCTCTCTATAGTCAGCCTCCCATTGTTCTGAGGAAAACTTTTGACCTTCTTTTACCTTTCTATCATTTACACCAATGAGTATGCTTAAGAGGTTGGGCTTCATTTCAATCACATCTTTCTGCCATCGCCTTTTAAGATCTGAAATTCTATTGCCGCTATGGCCTCGATTAAAAAATTCAAGTTTTGCATGCGGCATTTCTACACCTAATCTTGCCGCAATAAGATAGACGTAACTATGCCCTAAGTAATGGTTTCTATCTTTCTCATTACGGCCCCAATTCATATCTGTGATGGAGTCTCCAATAAATAAAAGGCGGTCACCTTTAGAAAATTTGGGTAATTTATAATCATAACCCGAGCTCAGATCAGGCGATTTTTCTTTTGCAACTGCACTCGAAATAGAAGCGGCACCGGCTCCAATCATTAAACTACTTTTAAGAAATAATCTTCTGTCATTCATGGTTTCTAATGTTTGAAAATGGGATCCAGCCAAACTATTTTTTAGCTGATTCTAATTTGGCTTTATATGTTTTATGTTCTTTCCATGAAAGTTGACCATCTTTATTTGAGTCAGCTTCAGGATACTTTTCAAAAAATTTTGCCTTCCAAAAATCAGCGTCTTTTTTGATAGCACTTTGATCTTCATCAAAGCTCTTTGATGAAATTCTTGAAAGGAGTTCCTTTCGAAAATTGTTGATTAATGTTTTTTGTTCAAGGAAACCAGCCAGATTATTCCACTCCTTGGGATCTTTTTTAAGATCATAGAGCTCCTCCTCTCCATTAGAATACCTGATGTATCTCCACTTGGAATTTTTTAACGAATAGCTTTGTTTGTTGGGCATATATTCTATCGACCAGTTATACATGGCAGTTAGCACTAAATTAGGTCCATCCCACTCCTCCTTCTTAGGCTCTTTGATAAGCGGAACAAGGCTGTAACCATCAAGTGGTCGCCCTTTCTGGTTTTTGATTGTTTTCGTAGGCAATTTGCATATATCCAGAAGTGTTGGATAAATATCAATGAGGGAAACTGGCACTCTAGAAATAGTGGACTCTTTGGAATAGCCTGGCGCTCGAATGATCATTGGGATGCGCGTACTTTCATTCCACAATGAATTTTTATACAAATAATCCTTTTCGCCCATACCCCACCCATGATCACTTGTGAAAAGAATTACAGTATCATTTTTCAAAGAAGAATTATCAACTACATCAAGAATTTGTCCTACAAGATCATCGACTGAAGCTATGCTAGCTAGATAAGCCTGAATAAATTTTCTCAAGGCTAATTCTCTGTCTCCTTTAAAAGAACTAACTAGAGAATCATGCATCTTAGAACCCCTATCGCCGCCGCGATCATCTGGCTGTTCTGCATTAAGCGTATGCTTAAAAGTATCCTTAGCATCCTGATGTTTTATTTTTGGAAGTATAATTGAATCTAATGGAAATTGATCGAAATACTTTTGTGGAACAATTAAAGGTGTGTGTGGACGCACAAACCCAACGCCCATAAAAAATGGCTGATTTTTATTTTCATTGGCTAATACTTTTAATTGTCTTACAGCCCACTGGGCATTCAGTTCATCCCCAGTCAGATCTCTATCTTCATCCGACACATAACGAAGTTGCCTCTTGTTCTTCCAGTTTCCAGTCCGCCAGATTAATGGGTTGCCGTTGGACTGTGATTTCAAACCCTTGAGATTTTTTAAAGGTCCAAACGAACCATCAACCGATCCAAAGTCTTCGCTAAAGGGAGCCGGCACATCAGGATGGGCAATATCTTTTTCACCGCCATCATTGGCAAAAGGTCCATAGTCAACCAAATGACCATAATCCATCCACTCCTGACTGTCGCGATTATGCATGACCTTACCTGTCCCAAGAACATGATAACCATTCAATCGAAAATGATCCATCATCGTGCGAGAACTACTCAAAATTTCGATTTTGTCCCAAGGTTCAAATCCAAAGCATCTAGAAGTATGAGGATATAAACCTGTCATCATGCTAGCCCTGGAGGGATTACAAATAGGAATATTGCAATGAGCATCAAGAAATGAAATCCCACTTTCCATGAGCCGCTTTATGTTGGGGGTCTGAGCTTGGGGATGACCGCCGAATCCCTCAATATAATCGTTCAAGTCATCACATATAATGAGAAGAACGTTCATTTTCTGATTCTTGGCCGTTGCAGAGACAAGCATCAGCAACAGGAAAATAGAAATTCTTAGGCCTTTTTGAAGGGATAATAAATAGATCATGAATCAAAAAATTAATCAGCATCAAATCCAGCTCTTCTTAATACTTCAGATATTTTAACTGGGACACCTCCTCTTCTTTTGCTTTCGTCTGCTGCCTCCATGAAAGCATATATTTCAAGAGTCGTGGCAGGACTCACCGGAGGTTTTCCACTTTTGAAGAATTTAATGATTTCACGAAGCATGGGAGTATAATCGCCTCCTCTATTTTGCTCAGCAATGGCTTTAGTGCCAAAGGCTGTGACTTTATATCCAAAGCGGCCATTTGCCAAACCATGAAGCGTCCCCACTTTTCCGTCTTTCCATATACCGGTCACGACTACAGTGTCGTCCGTTGAAGTTCGGGTCACGGTTTTACACCCGCTCCCCATAACTGTGAACAGAGCTTCTGTGGGATGAATTCCATACCAAAATAAATCAGGATGATGTGGTTCGGATGGTGCGGGACCATAAGATAAAACGCTCTTCAATTCTCCGACATCAGCATTAGCCACATCAACGACCCCAGGATACCACCTCAATGAAGAACTACTAAAGCAGGGAACTTTCGCCTCTTTGGCAAGTCTATATATTTCAACGGCATCTTTTAGGGTTCCAGCAACCGGCTTATCGACAAAAACTGGTATCTTGGCCTCAATGACTGGTCGAACCTGTGAAAGGTGCGGCCTTCCATCAAGACTCGTCAGTAAAATCGCGTCAACGTTCTCGCACAACTTCTCAATATCATCGTAAATTTTTACTCCATACTTTTCTACCAATGTTTTTGTATAACCCTCTACACGTGTATGACTTGATTCAATATCTTTACTGCCACCTTTGAAGGCGGCGACGACTCTCCCGCCCGGAACATGGTTAGGATTATCCGGCTCATTAAATCTCGAGGTAAAGGCGATGACATGAGAAGTATCCAAACCGATAAGCCCGAGACGTAGAGGTTCTTGTTGATTCTTATCAGCATATAGATATCCCGAAAAAATTAGGTAAAATAATATGAAAGTGTTTAGTAGTTTCATTTTGTTCAATATCCAGCTTTGAGGCGATTTTCACAGATTAACATTTCAATTAGTCGAAAAGAAATATTATTATTAGAATAATCCGCCATGAAAAAATCATCAGTTTATCCAAAGATTTTTTTATTTTTCATATTATTGAGTATTATTCCATAT
>JACETS010000052.1 GCA_013911195.1 Verrucomicrobiales bacterium
CGGTGTTGTATTTCTTTATTTTGTAACCCCACCTGAAACAAGACCTGATTCATTTCTTGCAAAAGCAATTCCTGAGATCCCGTGGATTGCAGCAATTCTTTTAACTTTATTAATTGGTACGGTAATTGGTGTATTTCAAGGCTTTCTGGTTGGTAAATTAAAGTTACAAGCCTTCATTGTCACATTATGTGGTCTTTTATCTTACCGAGGACTCGCTAGATTTTCTGCTGATGACACATCAATTAATATCAGCGATTCGTCACAAAACCTCGAGTTCTTAAGATTTCTTGGTGAAGGGAGTCTGTCTGATGTCTTATCAAACGGAAATGGTAGCGGATTTCTTCATAGTGTTCCGATGTCTTTCATTTATCTTATATGTTTTGCCATCTTTTTTGGTGTTTTACTCCATAAATCTGTCTTTGGTCGATACATTTTCGCTGCAGGTAGAAATGAATTAGCGACAAAATATTCTGGTATAAACACAAATATCGTAATTGCATGTGCGTATGTGATCGCTGGTTTCTGTACTGCATTTGCGGCTATCCCCTTTTGTATTTATACAGGCTCAGTTCAACCAGCCACACATGGGGCATTTTTTGAACTTTATGCGATTGCTGCAGCCGTCCTAGGAGGGTGCAGCCTGAGAGGTGGTGAAGGTTCAATTATCGGAATTCTTATAGGAACAGCAATTCTCATCGTTTTAAGAAATATGGTCAATCTATTTGGATACCCCACACCTCTGAGTGATGCTATTACTGGCGGTGTCATTTTTGTTGGTGTCATGTTAGATCAACACGGAGTATCCAGCATAAAGAAAATTTTTGCTAAAAGACGAGTTACTGGCAACTAATTACCAAGGCGAGTTACCACCATTAACGCATATTGTCTGTCCTGTTATAAAACTTGCTTCCTCAGAAGAAAAATAAGCAACAGCTTCACCGACATCTTCCGGAGTCCCCCATCTTCCTACCGGTATTTGGTCAAAATAAGCATCTTTATCTTCTTGTGGATCATCATTATGCCTTTCAGTAGGAATCCATCCGGGATTAACTGTGTTAACTGTTATACCAAAAGGCGCTAACTCCTTTGACATACTTCTTGTCCAACCTATTTGCCCACCCTTTGCAGACACATATGCACTGAACGGGCTAATAGATAGTTGGTATACTTCACTAGAAATATTTACAATTCTCCCCCATTTATTTTGTTTCATTTTACCAATAGTTGCTCTGGTCAAAAGGTATGGACTTTTTACAAAAAAGTTAATCATTTGCTGATAAAACTCCCAATCATATTCTTCTATTGGTTTTAGAGGTTGGTCAGGAGTAGCATTTGGTACAACTATATCAATTTCACCGAACTTGGACTCACCTTCTTCAACAATTTTTTGAACAGATTTTTCGTCAATTACATTTCCTCTTACTAAAATCCCCTCGCATCCTAATGATTGAAATTCGGAGAATGCTCTATTAGCCCTCTCTTCATCATTATAATAATTCATAATAACTTTGGCACCCGCCAACCCTAACACTTTCGCTATTCCATACCCTAATCCAGTCGTACTACCAGTAATAAGGGCAACGTGATTTTTTAATGTTTGAGCCATATTTTGTTATAATTAATCAAAAAAAAATTTATACCATTCCTTTATCTTTATAATTTTCATTATTTCAATAACAAAAAAAACAATAATTTAGACTCAGTATATAAGTAGTGAATTCTAGGAGACCTTAACAAAACTTAATTTTGTTTTGCTATGCCTAAGTTGAGAACCTTCAACAAAGGATTAAATTATAACTATTAACAATCGTACTTAGATTTGAGAAAACCCACTATTCCAAATTACGAACTATTTGAAACCATTGGCCAAGGATCCACTGGAGAAATTTGGCGTGCTGAATACCTAGGCAAAGGTCCTCTCACTGTAAAATGCCTCAGAAAAGATGCCATAAACCTAGATGTTTTATCTGATGCTTTAGTAAAAATATTTAAATCTAATGATTTTCCAGGAATTGCTAAGATTTATGATTTCAACATTTCTGGTAATGTTCCTTTCATAACCTACAAATTGTATTCTGAAGCCATTATAATGGATAATGGTATCACTAAATACAAAACCCGATCCCTCAATGAATTATCGACAAAAGTTAGTTATGAGGATTCCTGGTTAATAGCTTTAAAAGTTGCGGAGTCTTTAAAAACTCTTCACTCAAACGATCTTTACCATTGTAATCTCAAACCCAACAATATTCTTTTTGATGGAGGCATTGATCCAAGCCCAATGTTGACAGACTTTGCTCAAGGGTACTTAGGTGGAAATGAGCAAATTAATCTCAATGATTCATTATTCTTTTCCCATCCTAATCAACTTAACGGAGAAAGTTTTCTTTTTAATGGTAATGGACAACGGTGGGATATTTATAGCTTTGGAGCAACAATGTTCAAATTATTGACTGGAAACCACTGTCGATTGAACAAAGAGATTGAGGCATTCCAAAAGAGGAAAGGAAATGATTCGACTCATTATTCGGGAATTTCCCCCAATCAGGTTGCTAGAGCAGTAAAAAGAACCCCACAAATTAATTGGCCTCTCCCCCCATCATCAAAAAGGGAATCTTCATTCAGAAAGGTAATAGAGCAATGTTTAACTCTCGATGAAAATGAAGAGTTTTCTGATATAGATTCAGTTATACAGGAAATCAAAAATTGTAATCCAGTAAAACCAAAATCAAGCCAATTACCTATAATTACAAATAACTTAGCTAGAAAAGAAAATCGTAAAAGAACACCTTCGAGTTCATCCTTACTTACAAAGTCTTTCATTGGTTCCTTTGTATTATTTATACTAATTGGAATAGCCAATCTTTATTGGCTTAAAAAAATCAACGATCAAAAAAGCATTGTAACTTCCACATTAAGCGAGTCTGATAAAACAGCAATTACTCCTATCAACACAGAAGTTGAAAGACCTCTAGATCTAAGCACTTCAGACGCTAATACCCTCGATAAAACAAAATTAGAATACCTATTTAATGACCTTCAAGAATCTCAGTCCGCACTAAACGAAATTTGCCAGATGATAGTGGAGCGCGATCACGAGGGAAATGCTTTATATGATATTCCAGAAGGAACAGTTGGAACGATTCTGACTTACTATGAGAAATTCATTGAACGTAAAGAAAATGAGAATGAACCTGCGCTGAGAGACTCGATAATTACTGCACTGAATAATTCGAGTGAACTAAATCTTCTGCTTGGCGATTATGAATCTGCAATAGAAAAATTAAACCGCGCATCCACCTTATTAAATGAGTATGAAATAGGCGGCGGCAATACCAACGAACTGATACAGAAAAAAGCAAAAATATTTGAAAATTTATCAACTGCATATAGCGGCAATAAAGAACCTAAGGCATCTATAAGTGCATCAAAAAAATCTTTTGATCTCCTGAATTCAAGCTACTCGATCAACAAAAATAATAATCTAGGAAGAGATGCAGCGAAAATTTGTATAACAATTTCAAAAATCCATCAGAGCATTGGTGAATTGGAAAACTCAAAAAGATATGCTGACCAAGCCTTAACAATTTTAGATGAAATCACTAAAGACTCACTTCTTATTGAGAAAGATCAATATCTATATGCTTCAACAAACCTTCAGTTAGGATTAACATTAGGACTCAAAGAAGAATATTCTCAATCAAGAGAATACCTTGAATTAGCGATTGCTCAATTTGGTGAACTAGTCACAGCTATTCCGGAAAACATTAATTATCAGTTTCATGTTGCGAAAGCGTTAGGAAAGGTTGCAGAAATCGCATATAATACTGGCGACGAGGAAGCTGAAGCCATTAACAACTATTCTATTGAATTATTGAATAATCTCATTCTAGAAAAGCCTAAAGATGTCTTCAAGTATGAACTCTCAAAAAGATATTATTCCGTTGCAATTGCACTAGATAACGAGGGAGAAGATAGCGCAGCTAGGACCCAAGCCAACCTAGCTCTAAATAGACTTAAAGAAATAAGGAAAAGCCAACCTAGTAATGTAGAATATCAAATTGAAACTGCGCGTGTATTCAGGACTCTCGCACAACTTCATGAGATGCCAGGTGACACGGAAAAAACAATCGCTTACTCAAGAGAAGCTCTTTCCTTATCAGAAGTATTATTAGAAACGGATAGAGATGTAGAAAATGATAACTCTTTTAAAATTACGCACTTATTAAGTGTTGCTCGAGATTACGGATTACTTGGCCGTTATCTGGCAAATCTTAAGGATCAATTCAATCTTGATGAAGCAACCGAATGCATTAAGAAATCTCAAATCAAATATAAAGAGGCTTTAGACGAAAACCCCTCCAATAAAAATGCTCTTAAGGGTTATGAATGGGCAACGGATTTCTTATCAAAAAGCATTCCTAAGAAGACTTCCTTACAGCAATAAATGATTTTATGCAGGCTATAAGATAAATTAGACATAACAGACCCATAGTAACCATACCTACAGCAGCTGTACCTACTTCATTGGTAAGAATTTTTTTCATTCCCATGCCAAGCCCACCAAGTGTTCCTAGAAGGCCAAACAACACGGCAATGTGAGCAGCCATTTTTCTTTTATTTTCATTTCTAGCAATTATGCCACACAACAAAATTGGCAAACCAAAAAAGGATGGAATCATAGCTGTTGGAGATTTACTGCCTGTAGAGACATATAGAACTACTCCTAATCCAATTAGTAATATACCGACTATAATGGAAAGCTTAGTAATTGAAGTCATATTTTTTTTATTTTCAGGACATCAGTTAACCAACAGAACCTTAAAAGAATATTGATTAACTTTTATATAATGAATAATAATAGCTAAAATATAATCTTCAAATGCAAATTAATAGGAATAACTCTCGCAGGAAATTCATTACATCCTTAAGCGCCTCCCTAGCCGCTTCCTCTTTACTTTCAAATGCTGACCATCACAAAAAGAAACAATTATTCGAAATTTCAATTGCCGAATGGTCCTTACATAAATCTTTATTTGGAAAGAAGATGACAAATCTTGATTTTCCAGTTGTTGCAAAGAAAGAGTTCAATATTTCTGCTGTAGAGTATGTAAATCAATTCTTTAAAGATAAAGCAAACGATAAAAAATACTTAAATGAACTTAAGAAGATATGTGACAATGAAGGCGTAAAAAGCTTACTCATAATGTGCGATGGAGAGGGAAAATTAGGAGATCCAGACAAAACCAAAAGAATTAGTTCCGTTAACAATCACAAACGTTGGATTGAAGCAGCCAAACATCTCGGATGTCATTCAATTAGAGTTAATGCTTCTTCCTCTGGATCATATGATGATCAACAAAAGCTCGCCGCAGATGGGTTGAGTAAGTTAAGTGAATTTGCTTCAACTCATGGACTTAATGTAATAGTTGAAAATCATGGAGGCTTATCATCTAATGGACAATGGCTCTCAGCTGTCATGAAGTCAGTTAATAAGAAAAATTGCGGAACTCTCCCTGATTTTGGGAATTTCAGAATTGGTGGAGGAAACACCTATGATAGATACAAAGGAGTAAAAGAACTAATGCCATTCGCTAAAGCAGTTAGCGCTAAATCTCACGACTTTGATGATAACGGTAATGAAATTCATACGGACTATCATAAAATGATGAAAATCGTTATCGATGCAGGCTATCGTGGATATGTAGGCATTGAATATGAAGGTAGTAAATTGAGTGAATATGACGGGATCAAAGCAACTAAGAAGCTCCTAGAATCAGTAAGAGAAAAACTCAGTTAATCTGAGTTATAATCCTATAATAATTACTGGAAGTATCTGGAATTGGGATCTCTTCACTCAAGATTGATCCGTTACCTATTATTAATTTCTCAAGAGTAATCCAGCTCTCCAAGTCATTGGAAATCTGCAACTGATAGGTCATTCCTTTTTTTCCCGGGAAGAGTAGCTTTATGTCATTTGAATCCCTTATAATTTTAGATTCAAATTTTGGTAAACTCTCCTTATTGTTACTACTACTTCCAAAATACAATTCAGTAGAATCATTATACCCATCCCCATCTGTATCAACTGGCTCCTCGCCGGGTATTTGAATATATACAAACTCACTAACTTTCTCTGCGCTAACCAATAGCTTTAAATCAAACAACAGATCACTACTTGCTCTACTACTTTGGTGAACTTCAGCAGCTAAAATGTTTTCTCCATCTCTAAGAAGAGTGGAATCAAATATAAACTCGGCACTTTCTAGCTCAGCCACTCCTGATATCGATTCATCTGCAAAGGTTAGGTGGTTAGAACCTTCCCGAAGATTATCTCTTGCAATCTCTTGACCATTAAGATAAACAGCAACACCATCATCTTTTCTAAGAATAACTTTTGCGGCAACAATATTGTCGTTGCCTGTGAATCGAAATTTCTTCCTGAAATACGCTGTTATAGGTTTATTATTAGGGTCGTTCCCAAAACTTATATTCCCATTAATGTAATCCTCTCCGTATCCTAGTGGGGATAAAGCGTTGATCCATGAATTATCATCAAAGTCAATTGAAGCCCATAAATCAGAAGGAGGATCATCCTTACTTGAATATTTCCATAGCTCACCACTTGAAATAATTTCAGTAAATGGTGGAATTATCGCAACGGCTCTTAAATCAAATTTAAACTCATTGCTAGATCTCGAGCTTTTATGCAGTTCAACGGAGATTGAGTTATTTCCATCTTTTAAAGTAGAGATAGGTACCGCAACGCTGATATTTTTATCTTCATCTAAGAGATCATTAGAAGCTAAGGTTCTGAAATTTGCATTTTTTATTAAGCTTCCGTCTCTGTACACCTCAACACCATTGACATATAGAGCACATGAATCAGTTCTATCGATATCAATAACAAACGAATCAATAGATGAGGGATCTCTGATAGTAAAATCTCTTCTAAAATAAGTCGTTACATACTTATTGTTCGAACTCGGACCAAAACTGATATCCGTATTCAAGCTAGGCAATCCATATCCAAGCGGAGCCTTTCCTTTTTTGTTCCAAATTTCGTCATCCGAATTGACTTTATTCCAACCAACAGGAGGGTTCGCGCCATTGTCTAAATACTTCCACTCACTCTCAAAGCTAAACAAATCTCTAGAAACGTTTCCTGTTGTGTTGGGTACAGAATATATAAAAGAATCAATTCCAGAAGCCCCCAACTCTGGCGAATAAGAGAATTCCCCAAGGCCGCTTGATGTTATAGAACCTTTCTTAGGAAAACTTTCAATAATTGGAATGATAGGATCTCCATCTACGTCAAAATCATTAGCTGTAAAATCTCCAGTAACATTACCATTTTCAACGACATAAAAATCAGGAGATAAATTCGGCGCATCGTTAGTCGCATCAACTTCTAAAATTACTTCAGCAACATTACTCATAATTGATCTAGGTTTAGGGGCAGTAGCAACTACCGTCCCATTCAAATCTAGATCAATTGTATTTCCACTTATATCAAATGAACCTTGGAAAGTAACCGGAAGATTTAAAGTTAACAACTGTCCTGAAGCAGTTATCCTACCTTCCAAATCAATGTCTTCAATATTTGTATCGATTGATTGAGGCCCATCTGGAACACCAAGATCCAAGGAAGCATTAACCTCGGCACTTCCGGTAATTTTAAATTCATTGCCTGTCTGAATGAAACTTCCATTGGCACTTACAGAGGATTCCTGGCCTGGCTCAATTAAATCCAAATTAATATCGCCTCCATCAGCAGAAACCTCTGCAGTTACAAATAGTAAAAAGCGATATCTAAGGCTTATATCATCTGATAAAGTCAACGTTCCTCCCGATATCCTTATTTTTTCAAAAGGTGAATCACTCGGCGACAATTCAACCTGCAAAGAACCTTCAAGACTCGAATTATCTGAACGAGTTTGACTAATTCCTAATGCAGTTAACTCTGCAGAAAAATCCACATCAGATCTTGATTGATCAACAGTAAACTCTATTGAGGTTGGTTGAGTCTCAAATGAATAAGCGAATGAATCTTCACCATTGAAGTTAGGATCAGGTATGTATTTAAATGAACCATCATTATAGAAATCAATACTACCATTTTCTGGCTCTCTGGATAAAACTGAACGAATTCTGCCTTCTCCAAAGCGATCGTTACTAAGAACACCAAAATCAGGGGCAACTATTAACTCTCCGTCTTCTAGCAAATCAAAACCGTCCTCAACAGCTCTGTTCTGAGCAACAATAGATTTTAAGGCTATGAATGTAAAAGTTAACTTTAAAATAATTAACTTAATTGAATTCATTTTATTTTTCGCAATGTAAAAGCATCATGCAATTCAGCTTAGCTGAACTGCATGAGCTTTAAATTCTGAAAGCTTATTAATTTAGGAACTTGTAAGCTTCTCTAGTCTTTTAAGAACCTCGTTTCGATCATTTGAAACCATACTTCCATCCGGCTTAAGTAAAACTACATTGGGAATAAAACCAGTCTCACCTAATTTGGTCAACTTCTCGACAGATTTCTTTTGATCAAGCTTGATAGCTGGCCAGTTAATTTTACTGGACTTCAAATACTTGATTAAAGCCTCTGGCGTCCGATCGTAATCAACTAGGATCAATTGAAATTTCTTTTTATCACCAAGTTTTATATTTTTTTCATTCAACGAAACCAACTGTTTCGTTACTGCTTTACAACCACCTCACCATGAAGCGGAGTGATAGAGCACATAATAATCAACTTCAGCTGAAATTTTAGCATCGGTTGCATTCCCACCCTTTAACTCAACAAGTTTTCCCTCCAATGAGCTATGGACACTGTTTTTCTTTTCCTCAGCGCTTGCAATGTTACTAATTGTAAATAATGCAATCGAAAATAGGAAGTTTTTGGCGATTCTATTTTTCATGTTAAATATATTTATACTAATTATATCACATTTGGACGATTAAATCTCTTATTTATTCAACCTCTCTTAAATGGATTGAATCTTGAACAAATTCACCGCCCAAAACATCACTCAATATCACAACTGAGTCCCCAGAATCGGCAAAACCTCTTCTTTTCAACTCTTCAATGCCTCTTGCTACCGTCTCCTCTGAATCATTAGTAAACTTTGCTTTTAATGGAGTAACAGCTCTACTTAAACATAAATGCCTTAATATTTGGTCATCTTCAGAAAATGCATAAATCATAGAATCAGTTGGCCTTAAATTAGAAATGTAATTTGCCATTACTCCTCTTTTTGTGAAAACAGCAATCTTACATCCAGGTATTGAATCAGCTAAAACTACTGCCGCCTTTACAGTCTTTTGTTTGTTTGTTTTAAGGGATGCAAAGTCAGCAAAATTTGCACCACCAGATTCATTACGACTGGTTATTCTACTCAAAACTTCAACGCTCTTTACTGGATATTGACCTACACTTGTTTCACCACTCAACATAACTGAGTCTGCCTCTTCATAAACAGCATTAGCTACATCAGTCACCTCTGCCCGAGTTGGCAATGGATTGTCGAGCATTGACTCTAACATGTGCGTTGCTACGATAACCCTTTTACCTAATTGAATACATTTTCTGACTATTCTTCTTTGAACGATTGGAAGCTCTTCGATATTAACCTCTATACCAAGATCACCACGAGCGACCATAACAACATCAGAAGCTAGTATTATATCATCCAAATTTTTAATAGCTTGCTGATCCTCAATTTTAGCGACTATTTGTGCTCTAGAACCATCAGACTCTAAAAACACCCTTAAATCTTCTAGGTGAGAGGATTCTCTAGCAAAACTCAACGCAACAAAATCAACGCCCAATTCTCCACCAAGGACTGCATCTTTTTTATCTTTGTCAGTAAGTCCAGGCAGTCTTACATTTATTCCTGGAAGATTGATGTGCCTCCGTGACCCTAAAGTTCCGTCAGTAAGAGCGGAACAATGAATTCTCTCTTTGGTTACATCCTCAACCTTCAAATGAATCACTCCGTTATCAACCAAAACAGTATCTCCAACAGAAATGTCCTCAAAAAGACCTGGATAATTAACTGTTGTACTTTGGTCTATGGTAGGTGCCCCCCCATCAAGCCTTAACTCACACATATCACCTTTAACTAGCTCAATTGGTGATGATAATTCACCTGTTCGGATAGAGGGACCTTGTAAATCCATTAATATTCCAACAAATTTTCCTGCTTGGTCCGAGGCAGATCTAATTCTGGGTATAATATCCTTAACCCATCCGTGTTTTGCGTGACTCATGTTAAGCCTAAAAACATTAGTCCCAGATTTTATTAAATTACCTATAACCTCATCAGAATCACTGGCAGGACCAAGAGTTGATATTATTTTTGTTTTTCTCATCAGAATATAATGAATTGGTGAATCTTTTAATGCGATTGAACCCACATTAAATCAAGTGAGCTTTCTTTAATTTATTGTATCTTTTGGTTGAAATTGAAAGCTCTACAAAATCACACGCATCAATTAATTTACTGGCATTAAGAATTACAGCCTGATCACTACTGGCATGCGAATCTAGACGTAAATTTGATGATGCTTGTATAATAACAGCATTTTTCAATGATTTAATATAATGAGGCGCTGGTGCATAGTCCAACATATAGGTCGAATTAACCTCATCTCCTGAGAATTACCGAATATCTCAGATGTTTTATTCTTTATCTGCCGCTGGAGCTTCCTCTGCCGCTGGAGCTTCCTCTGCCGCTGGAGCTTCCTCTGCCGCTGGAGCTTCCTCTGCTGCTGGAGCTTCCTCTGCTGCTGGAGCTTCCTCTGCTGCTGGAGCTTCCTCTGCTGCTGGGGCTTCCTCTGCTGCTGGAGCTTCCTCTGCTGCTGGAGCTTCCTCAGAGGCAGGCGCCTCTTCGGTCATAGAAATTTGCTCTTCCTCAGCTTTATTGATGGCCTCAACTGCTGCTATTCCTGCGCCAACTAGTGAACCTTTTGATTTACCAACCGGCTCCTTAAGAGTTGTTGCACTTTTACCTAATCGATCTCTTAAGTAATTTAGCCTAGCTCTTCTGACCTTTGCTTTCTTACTAACTTCAATTTGAGCAACTTTAGGTGAATGAAGTGGGAAAGTACGTTCAACACCTTCACCACTAGATATTTTCCTTACTGTAAACGATTCATTTATCAAACTTCCTCTTCTAGCAATACAAATACCTTCGAATATTTGAATACGCTCTTTACCACCTTCAACAACCCTACAGTGAACTTTTACGGTATCACCAACATTAAATGCGCTAATATTGGTGTTTACTTGCTCGCGCTCAATTTTGTTAATGATACCAGTGGACATGAAATTATTATGTAATTATTGAGGATTGATTTCAAAAAAAGGGCGATATTCATAGTGCCTATATGTTTATCCCGCAACAGCTAATTAAACGAAAAATGTATATATTTAATCAATTTGTAAAAATTTACCAATTTTAACGCAATTATTCAACTAACAAATAATAAGTAAATTATCGCATATGCTATTAGAATACAATGATGTATACAAATTTGGAAAGTTAAATTAAGTGGCGGAGTGGACGGGACTCGAACCCGCGACCTCCGGCGTGACAGGCCGGCGCTCTAACCAACTGAGCTACCACTCCAGTGATAAATAGCTGGGATCCTGATTTTAGCCGACCAATCGCCATGTGCAACTGAATTTAAGATAGAAATCTGCAGAAAATTAAATGCCCATACCATTATTTGAGCCCCATATCGAAATCAATCAATCTCAACAGAATCTAAAATACCGTTAAAAATTAACTTAGAATCTATTTTCATATCTTTAGAATCTGAGAATTCATAATCAGAGATATATACTGGCCAATCCAATCTATCTACTGGAATTCTTCCGTGTGAACCTTTCACTAATGAAGCATCAACAGGTATAAAATTCATTAAATAACGAAAGCCTAATTTCTTTTTAATAAATTTGATGGCAAATTTGAGATTCTTAAAGTTAATGCTTGGATCAAAAAATAACTCAACTGGATCATAGCCAGGTTTCCGATGTATATCCACACATCTTGCAAAATCAGGAGCTAAGTTATCATCATTCCAATAATAATAAGTAAACCAACTTCTTTCATCTGAACTTACAATAAAATCACCAGCCCTCGAATGATTAAGTGATAAAGAATCCATATCCTTGTCATTAAAAACATTTTCTACGCCATCAATAGATTGCAATAAATCTCTAACTTCTTCTACAAGTGATAAATCATTAACATATACATGCGCAACTTGGTGATCAGCAATAGCAAAAACTTTACTCGCCCCAAGGTCCAATATTTCCAGCCCTAATTCATCTTTTATTGTAATCCAACCTTTCTTTCTAAAGATTCTATTAAGATGTATAGGACGATCTACTGGGGTAATACCGTACTCAGAGAGAACGGTAACATTAACATTTTTCTCAGAATAAAATTCATACAAATCTTGAAAAACCTTATCAATTTTTAGGAGCTCTGAATTTATATTAGAAGCACTTGGTCCATCTTTTTGCATACAGTAATCCAAATGAGGCAAGTAAACCAAAGAAAGAGTAGGAGAATATTTTTCTTCAATCCATTTAGCGGATTCAGCAATCCATTCCGAAGACTCGATACCCGACATTGGCCCCCAAAAGCTTTGAAAAGGAAAAGCTCCAAGATCTGATTTAATCTCCTCTCTCATACCCATTGGATTGGTATATACATCAAAAACCTTACTTCCATCAGAAGGATAAATAGGCCTAGGAGTTATAGAATAATCAGCACTAGAGTACATATTGTACCACCAGAAAATTTTGGCACAGGTAAACGATGGATACTTCTCCTTAAGTAAATCCCATACTTTTGGACCTTTTACCAAATGATTTGATTGTTTCCAAAATTGATGTTCCGCCAAATCTCGGTCATACCACCCATTGGCAACGATTCCGTGATCCTTTACATCTTTCCCAGTAAGATACGTAGCTTGCGCTGTACAAGTGAGTGCAGGAAAAGCAGGTTTTACATTGTATTTAGACCTGTCTTGACTGAATGATGCTATGTTTGGAGTGTAATCGCCTATATGACGATCAGTTAAACCAACAATATTTAAGACTACGCTTCTTTGCACAGTAAGTTAATTCTAATTTACTAAACAGTATTCTGAAAACTTCTATAAACAACCTTGAATTCATTGCGCTAGACTATTAAATAGATAGTATATAACCCAAATGCATACCTCAAATAAAAGAAAATTTAATAGGGCCTTCACTCTTATTGAACTCCTAATCGTTGTCACAATCATAGCGATATTAGCAGGAGTTTCTGTTCCTGTTTTTAATATGGTTAAAGAGGGCGCAGCTTCATCAAGCTCCAAGGCAAAACTAAAATCACTAGGTGATTTACTTAGCGCTTATCAAGGTGACAATAATGGCAAGTTTCCATCTATTGAAAGCAACAACATCCAAATTGAATCACTTGATAACTGGGTGTCAGAATTGGTAGTTGTTGCAAACCCAGACCTTGATCTAGAAGAAATAAGAAGAGACCCTCAGACTAAAATTTTTGTTTCACCTGGTTTAAGATGGGACACGCCTACTGGAGGATATTACCGACAGGAACGAATAATGAATTCTTATGCTGCTACAGATACTTTAGTGGGTTACGATTTAGATGACAATCCTGATCCAATGAAAGGTCGCCACATTAGTCGTATTGAGAGAAGATCTGATTCAATAATGCTAGTCGAATCTCAACAGGTTGGAAATAGTCCTGAGTGTAGAGCATGGATAGGCTGGGAAGAAGCCTCTGGGGATCTTTCTTCTGGAGAAAGATTGGCTAAAATTGTAGACTTCCGATACAAGAACCGCATTAATGCTTTAATGGCTGACTTCAGCGTTAGGGCTTACAGTGAGGATGAAGCAGCTAAAATAAGAGAAT
>JACETS010000053.1 GCA_013911195.1 Verrucomicrobiales bacterium
AAATAAATCCGAGGCAAACATCATTCAAAATCCCGAAGATCCAGATGAAATTATTGCCCCAGAAGGACATGGTTTTTATCAGGTTTCAAGCGGTGACACTTTACACTCAATTGCTGTCTCATTTGGCACAGACACTGATAATTTAAGAAAATTGAATAAAATTTCTAATTCTGAAAGCTCACTTAAGGTTGGAGATTACATACTGGTACCAGTACCAGATGAATCTCTTTACGAGAGTTAATTCATCGCGTGTGCTGTAGGGAATTCTCTAGCAGGTAATAATTATTAAAACAACCCCTCATAGATCTGCATTATTCATTTTAAAAAGGT
This sequence comes from Verrucomicrobiales bacterium, assembly GCA_013911195.1. GTDB lineage: Bacteria > Verrucomicrobiota > Verrucomicrobiia > Verrucomicrobiales > DEV007 > EC70. The sequence continues at coordinate 331 of JACETS010000053.1, forward strand.
CAAATTTTTATCTGACAACAATCGTTTCATAAGTATCATGAGGAAATGGGCCACAATCCTCCAGATAAAAGGAATAAATCAGGTCGTATTCTTTTTGAGAAATTAGAGATAGATAAAGCCACGGTAAAGTCTCTTAAAAATTCAAAGAGATACAAAGTTGTAGATCCTGAGCGCAAGAATCGTAAACGCTTATACTATGTTCTCATCATTTTCTCTGTGATTGGCCCAATAGCCATGCTCTTCTTAATTGTTTGGGCAGGAAATAAATAATATCACATAGGTTTATGTCTTGTATGGTAACCTTTGATAATTAGAGCTGAATTTCTTAACAAGGGCTAATTCACCTCGTGTACTGGCTTAGGCAATTCTCTCTTAATTTCAGTGTTCCTGTAACCAAAACCTTTATCGCCGAGGGTCTCTAGGTTTAATATACCATTTGTCCTATTATAAATGCCAGGATGCACCTTTGATTCTGGCAATGATGCTTCAGGATAAAACTGCATGGCATTACTCTCAACCCCCATAATGGTTCCTGAATTAGCTGCGAGAAGGGCATGAGGAATCTGAGCCAGCATAGGATTGGTTAAATCCTGAACCATTATTTTCATGTTATTTTGCTTTGCCCAGCAAAGACTTAACAATGCTCCAGTTAAGGTTTTACATGTCTTCAGAGCAACTCCATTCCAACCCAATGACTTACCCAATTTTATATAGCTCCAATCATGAGCACTTTCGTCTAAGTATATGGGCTTACGTTTAGCAACGGAGCTAACATCAATTCTATATTTTTCTAACTCATACGGGAAAGGTTGTTCAACATATAACAGCTGATTATATGAATCAGGTAATTCTTTTTGAAGAGCATCTAATATTGAATTCACATATGCTGTGTCTTTAACAGTACAATTAAAATCCGCACTATAAAACTCAACTCCCAACTTTTTTCCAATAGTAAAAATTTTCCTTATACGATCAAAATCCCAGTCCCAATCTATTCCTGTTAATTTTATCTTAAGACAATTTAACCCATCTTTATTTATCCAATCTTCCAATGTAGTAGGATAACCATCATTAGGTTCGTCGCCTGTTAACTCACCCCTATCAAGTGCATCTAAACCACCAACCAAATGCCAGACAGGCAACTTTGTTTTGTATGGCTCTAAATAATCACTGATATATTTTCCAGAGAACGATTTATCGTTAAAAATATTAGCCAGATCAAGATTCAAGTATTCACTTCCTAATACCTGAAAGACTCCACAATCATTCATTTTTGCATATGCATCATACACTGCCAAATCATATGGTGAGAATGCAACCAATGCTCCCAAATAAGGCAACTCCTCATCTTTGTCGTAGAATTGGTTATGTTCATTTTTTAAATCATTAATATGATTTTGAATAAATTTTTGACCCAATTCAAATGGATGCCCTTCAATGTTTAATTGACAATAAGCATCACCAATTGATTTACATATTTCGATCAGCCTTTTCTCTCTAATATTATATTCGAGGTTCGAAGGCCATACCCAAGCAGCACTTAAAGGAGTCTCGCCCCATCCTTCAGCCTGCTTTCCTTTACTATTTTCGATTATAATCCTTACACGCGCACAACTTACAGATTGCAGCACCTGGTCACCAAACTTTAGAGGAATTCGTAAAGTAACAGGCAAAATATAAAGCTCTGCTTTAACTATTCTTATCTTTTTATTTTCTTCCACGGAGCATTGGGAGTTGGAAAAATCAATCTAACTTGCCTTAGGGGTCATCAGTATTCACATCAGCTGAGGATGATCCAATAAAAATTGAAAACCATCCAAACTCTTCAGAATCACTTAATGACACTTTTAACAACATCGTTAAAGGGACAGCTAGAAACATCCCAGTTATTCCCCATAGCCACCCCCAGAAAACTACAGAGAGCACAACCACAGCTGCGGATATTCCAAATCTTTTACCAAGCAGCATGGGTTCAACAAAATTTCCCAGCACAACATTAATAGCAAGGTAGCCAATAAGAACAGCGATTGATAACCCAGGACCTCCATTATCATCAATGAGAGCGAGTAGCGTAGGAGGAATACTAGCAATGATTGAACCTATGGCAGGAATGTAATTAAAAATAAATGCCACCATTCCCCAAAGAAGAGCAAAATCGAGCCCCAGCCACCAAGTATATAGCCCAGCAAGAAGACCAGTTATGAAACTGACTAAAGTTTTAATTCCAAGATATTTCTGAACATCTTTTGCTGTTTCAGAAAAAGCTGCAAGATCTGGACCATCGGCCTCTTTGACTGCACCCAATTTTCGAGAAAATCCCCCTCCCTCGCTTAAAAAGAACATCATCAAAATGACAACAAAAATAAAATCTTTTAGAAAATCTGCAGCGCCTCCAATAAAATTAAGGACATATGACTGGATCGTAGAGATAACTTTTTCAGCATCTATCGTCATCTTATAGTCAAATTTTACAGCTAACCATTCTTGAAATTGAGAGACTTTGTTTATTAGTTCTTTATTATAACCTTCAAAATTATTTTGAAATTCTGAAACCATGTTGAGACCAATAAAAACAATAGGACTAAGAATTCCTAGTCCTACAACGATGGTAAGTAATACTGCGATAAACCGAGGAACACCATAAGAGCGGAGAAGCTTCAAAATCGGCATAGTTATAACCGATAAAAAAAAGGCCAATACAATAGGAACCACTAGATCTGATGCTAGTTTTAAGCCTCCAATTACAATAACAACACAGCTGAGAGCTAGTAAGAATTTAAACCCTTTGTTGACGGGTATTTTTATGTCAGTTGCCACTTATTTAGATTATTCCCTAATATTACGAATAGCTCAATTACATTATAAATAACCTTAATCTATCTAGGTTTTATAGTGAAAAAATAATCATTTTCAAAAAAAGGGATAAATATCGACAACAATTTAATACAACTGTAAAAACAAACCATGTCAGAAGACCTCGGATTAACCAATCAACCTATAAGTGATCTATTTGAACATCCAAATGATCCAGATCAATGGTTAGATCTTGCCTTAAATGAAGCTCAACTAAAGCAATTTAAGGAATCAGGCTATCTCCACGGTATAAAAATACTAAACCCTGAACAGATAAAGACTCTAGGAGAGCAACTCCATGAAATGGTTGATCCTCATCACGAAGGAAATGAATTCTTTTATGAGTATCACAGCAATGAATCTGAAGATCCTGATACCGCTATTTTCCATGCATTAGGAGCATGGCGAGTTCGAACCGCATTCCATGACATATTGTGGAGCCCAGCATTTTTAGTATCCGCATTTCAGTTATTAGGGAGCAACTTCAGACTTTTTCACGACCAACTGTTTAGCAAACCAGCAAAACATGGAGGAGTAGTTGCATGGCACCAAGATTATTCCTACTGGACATGGACAACTCCAATGGACCATCTTACTTGCTGGATTGGTCTAGATGATGTTGATCGTGAAAATGGATGTATGTATTACATCCCAAAAAGTCATAAATGGGGTCTCCTAGAGAAAGAAAGCCTTACTGGTGATATGGACGCAATTCGTGAAAAACTAACCCCTGAACAAGTTGCCGATTTCGATAATAAAATACCCGTTGAAATGAATGCCGGCGAAGCCAGTTTTCATCACCCTTTACTCATGCATGGATCATATGAAAACCGTTCTGACAGGAAGCGCAGAGCGACTTTAATTAATGTTTTCAGCGACGGCGTCATTTCCAATCGTGATAATGATGGTAGCAATGCACCTGGAGCTGACAATTATCCAAGCGTTCCTAGGGGAGAAAAAATGGGAGGTTCTTATTATCCTCTGCTAGTAGATGCTGAAAAAACTTTTGCTGAGATCAAAGGAAAATTACCTACTATAAAAGATCTTTAGGCGGCAATCTTAATTCAAATCAATTTAAGATTGAAGCTTGGCAGTCCTTTAACTCCGAGCGAAACAACAAATGTCTTACCAGCCATTGGCTCATCCTTCTCGTTAACTTGAACTTTAGCGGAAGTTATAAAAAGTTGATCCATCTTTTCGCCTCCGAATGCGCACGAAGTTATCTTACTTACTGGAAAACTGACCACTTCCTCAATTGCCTTTGAATCAGGGTTAACGCACATAATCTTAGACCCTCCCCAAAAAGCAATCCATAGCCTCCCCTCATTATCAATCGTCATTCCGTCAGGAAATCCATCTTCTTCACTAAAGCTAATAAATCTTCTTTTATTGTTAATGCTACCTGTTGAAAGATCGAAGTCATAAACACTAACCTCTCTGGTTGGGCTATCAATATAATAAAACAAAGAATTATCAGGTGACCATCCCATACCATTAGAAACGGTCACTCCTTGCTCTCGATTAACTAATCCCTCAATGGAATTCCAGCTGTAAAGCGATCCGAGCTTATTTTTTTCTTTCCTATCCATTGAGCCAACCCAAAAACGCCCACTAGGATCACATTTTCCATCATTAAATCTCAATCCAGAACCTTCGTTGGTATCTGCTAAAACTCTTAATAAATTACCATCACCATCTAATGAGGAAATTTGATTATCGACTCCGGCAACCATTGTTCCGTCATCAGAAAGCACGACACACCCAGGATTCCCGTCTACTTCGAGTACATGGATGTTACTTCCGTCTAAATTTTGGCTGATTATTTTTTTCCCAATGATATCAACCCAGTGAAGCCTGCTTCTTTTAGAATCCCAAAAGGGACCCTCACCCAACTCACAGGAGTAATCGCTAAATAGATCAAATTGGAGAGACATAATTCATTTATAAAGATTGCAACCAAAAGGCTCTGCCCGACAAATGGGCCAACAACAAAGCCAATCCAATAGCCAATAACATTAAGATTAATGCAAATATTATCGATTTATTGCGACGAGGCTTTGAAAACTCCTCCAAAGAAGACTCCCCACTATCAAGTAGTGAAAGGTCCAAAATTTCATCCATATCTTCAACCTTATTGAGCTGCTTGGCGATCGGGTTAGACTCTTCGTCATCCTTATTCTCTTCACTTCTTCGGTTATATCCCATTGCCACCGCTATAGGACTGACACCCAGGGAGGATTCATCATCCCCTTCAAGAATGGGCTCTGTCGAAAGGTTCTTTTTTATAACCTCAGTAGCTGGTTGATTTATTTTAACAGTATTGGGAAACGGTTTGGATGATGCAGGGCCAATCGTTTTCTTAAGATCATCTAAAAAAGAGGACGCTGCATATTTTAATGAAGTCCTTTGCATGTAAAAATACCAGCCGAATAACTGTTTGGAAGATACACTTGCTCCCTGTTTTACTTTTGCTATTAGCTCATCAGAGCTATCTTTAGCTTGAGAGTAATTTCTACAGGTCATGGTAGGAATGGTTAAATGCGTGCGAACTTTAACTTCAAAAGGAGGCCAGTTATTTAAGGGAACGACACTGACCAGAGAATTCAATCCATAGCCTCCAAGCTTTTCAAATTCGACAAGGACGTTAAATTCAAATAATTGCTTAAGTGAGCACTCACTTTTTTGCACCTCATCCAAAGCCTCATGCACTCTCTGCATTAAATAAATAATTTCATCAAGAGAGCGGTTTCCGGATCTCTCAATAAATTCCTCGATAGAAAATCCAGTAGAGTAACTCTCTCTAATGAGAAGAAAATCATCATGTTCATCCACTTCTTTAACCTGAACAAAAACTGGATTTTTTTCATTTTCATCCAAATTAATATCTTCGCGAGAAACAATCCTTTCAGGTGGCAAAACTATAATTCTAAACACCTGCTGTGTTGTTTGGTCCTCAAAAAGTCTTTCATACTTAGAATGAAATAAACCTTTTTGCATCGCTACAAAATTGTCTGGAAGAAGATGCTCTGGTCTAAACCTCTTAAACATTTCTCTTTCAAGGAATGATCTCGGATAAAACAACTCATCAAGATTTCCTTTATTAGAGATGTCTATTTTTCTCATCTCCATGAGAACATCATCCACGCTATTCATTCCGCCTATTCGACTTGCCAAAATTTCAATTTCTCTAGGACAGACCATTGGTTCTCCAGGCTCCTGAAGATTAGAGAGGTGTTTAATGATCTCTGAAACTTCATTACCTAAATTTGTTTCTCTAGAACCGCTGTAAATGGCACACTCAGGAATAATAAGTTCAGCTTCACCAATTTCGTTACAATACAATCTCGAAGTGGACAATGATGCTGTTAAACCTCTAGATTCCAGCGCGAGCAATCCGTCTAAAAACTGCACCATCCAACCTATAATATATTCGACAGGAACCGAGTGAACTCTCTTTGAATAAGCACTCAAATCCTCTCCATCAATGAACTGACTTATGCAATAAGCTTCTCCATTTTCAATATACACATCAACTGTTTTGGATAATTGAGGGTGTGTGAAATTTTGTAAAATTTTAGACCTATCGAAAAATTCGCTTATTTCATCTGAACTAGAGCAGCTTACCTCCACAAAGGATTTCTCATCTTGAACAAAGGCAAGATAGGTTTTTTTGTCCTTATCACTGAATGTCAATAACGCTTCAGAGGATTCGGACATAGCTATCCGATAATCTTTCATTAAATCATTACCATAAATCTGGATTGGTTAATAAAACTCACCAATTAAAGATTTAACAAATATTTAAGTAAATACTGTGACTTTACTCAAGCTCAATGCTCGCAGGAGGTTTTGTAGATATATCATAAAATACTCTGTTAATTCCTGATACATTATTGAGTATTTCATTGGAAATCTTCCTTAAAAGCTCAGGTGGAAGTTCTACCCAGTCCGCAGTCATTGCATCCTCACTAATGACCGCTCTTAGAGAAACTGCCCATTCATAGGAACGTTCATCGCCCTTGACTCCAACAGTTTTAATAGGAAGCAATCCACAATAGGCCTGCCATACTTTATCGTACCATCCACTTTCCTTAAGGTGCTTTATAAAAATGGCGTCTCCTTCACGAACAATATTGAGTTTATCCTTCGTGACTTCACCTGGAATTCTCACGCCTAGACCTGGTCCGGGGAAAGGGTGTCTATATAAAATATCTCTCGGAATATTAAAACTTTCACCAAGATCCCTAACCTCATCCTTAAAAAGTTCGGCTAAAGGCTCAATGACCTTACCTTCTGCTTGTAGATCTAGGATTTTTTGAACTCGGTTGTGATGAGTTTTAATGGTGGAGGCGATAGAGCCGCTGGTGGCGCTTTCAATAACGTCAGGATAAAGAGTTCCCTGAGCCAACAGCTCAACGTTGTCAGCTGCACCAAAAAACACTTCAACAAATAGATCACCTATCCTTTTACGTTTCTCCTCAGGATCACTGACCCCAGATATAGCCTCCAAAAATTCTTTAGATGCATCGATGACCTCAATATCAACACCCAGTTCCTTAAACTGAGATACCACCTCGGCCGTTTCATCTTTTCTCATTAAACCATTATCGACATAAATGGCTCTTAGTTTAGTGTCGGCCTGATGCAATAAAACAGCCAACACAGTTGAATCCACTCCTCCAGAAACTCCACAAACGACTTCCCTGCCCGCGACTTCTTCTTTTACTTTTTGAATCAACTCATCTCTAAATGATTCAATTCTAAAGCCAGGTTCTTCCTCAACCATTGATAAGAAATTTTCCAAGACAAGCTTACCTTCATGACTATGTGTCACCTCAGGATGAAACTGTATACCAAACATTTTTTCAGATAATTGAATCGCAACTGGTACCTTGTCTTCATTCGTTCCAATAACACTGGCACCTTCGGGTAACTGCGTGCAAGTATCAGAATGGCTCATCCATATCTGAGAGGACTCACTTAACCCTTTAAACAACAGTGAATCATTACAAGGGTGTAAAGAAGCGGGTCCATATTCACGAGTTTCTCCTGGCTGAACAATCCCCCCATTCTTTTTGTTAAGTAATTGCATCCCATAGCAGATTCCGAGAACAGGGATATCTAAACTCTTTAAATAATCCAGATCAATATCAGGTGCATCGGGATCTGAAACGCTCCTAGGTCCACCAGATAATATAATTCCTTTGGGCGAACAGGATTTAAGTTCGCTTGGATTATAAAGCTTAGCAAAATAGCCACACTCTCTAAGGCGCCGAACGATCAACTGCGTGTACTGAGATCCGAAATCAACAACTTGAATTTGAGGGTCATTATCCATCTTTTAATTATTATATTAGAAAGTTTTTACGATAATAATGAGATTCAATCCAAAGATTGATAATTAATTGGCTCTTCGGTAACAACAATGTCATGAGGGTGGCTTTCCTTCAGACCGCCCGATGTGATTCTTGTGAACTCAGCTTTCGATCTTAGCTCTTCAAGATTTTCCGCCCCAACGTAGCCCATTCCTGATCGGAGTCCCCCAACAAGTTGAAATATCATATCTGCCAATCGTCCACGATAAGGTACCCTAGCTTCAACCCCCTCAGCCACTAACTTTCCAGATGCATTTTGCCCATACCTGTCACTTGAGCCCTTTCTCATGGCTTTAACTGAGCCCATTCCACGATACTCCTTAAATGTTCTTCCCTGCCAGTTAACCATGGCTCCGGGTGATTCTCGTGTACCCGCAAGCAATGAACCCAGCATCACTAAATCCGCACCAGCCGCCAACGCTTTTACAATATCTCCTGAGTACCTTATGCCTCCATCGGCTATTACCGTAACGCCATTTGGCCTGCATACTTCGGCTACATTTTGCACGGCACTAAATTGAGGCATGCCAACACCAGATATGACCCTTGTCGTACAAATTGATCCAGGTCCAACTCCAACCTTTACGGCACTCACTCCTGCCTCCATTAAATCTTTTGCCCCTTCTGCGGTGACTACATTACCAGCAACAACGGGTACATTAGCACTATTCCCAGTGAGATTACCGACAACATCCAATACCCTTGAGGTGTGACCAGTAGCCGCATCAATGAATAATGCGTCTGCACCCGAATCAATCATAGCTTGAGCTCTATCAATAGCATCGTCACCCACTCCAATGGCTGCCCCCACCCTCAGTTGACCATTTTGATCCTTGGCTGCACTCGTATACCTTTGCCTAATCTCGATATCCTTTGTCGTGATCATTCCCGTCAACTTACCTTTGTCATCCACAAGTGGCAGCTTTTCCAATCGATGAGTATAAAGGGTCTCTCTCGCCTCTTGATGAGAAACGTTTTCCAAGGCAGAAATGACTTTGTCTCTAGGGGTCATCATCTGACTCACTTCTATTGACTCATCTTCAACACACCAGGTGTCCCTATTGGTGACCATTCCCACCAAATTGCCTTCATCATCAACCACTGGAAATCCGGAGACGCCATTTTCATTCATGATTGAATGTAATTCTCCTAAAGTGGTATTACCTTTAACTGATATAGGGTTCTTAATAATGGTGTTCTCTGACCTTTTTACTTTTTTTACAAAAGAAGCCTGCTCTTTAATTGGGCAATTTCTATGAATGACTCCCATTCCCCCTTCTCTCGCCAATGCTATCGCCAATTCTGCCTCGGTAACCGTGTCCATTGCAGAAGAAATAACTGGAATATTAAGGTTAATGGCTCCAGCTAATACAGACCCTATGTTAGCATCAGAGGGTAAAATTGAACTCTTCTTAGGAACAAGAAGAACATCATCAAAACTTAAACCTAATTTAAAGTCTTCTGCCATGCGCAATAATGTGTGCATGGCACCAACAAGCAAGTAAATACTCGAAAAAAATCAATTTTGCTTAAAGATTAATTCTATTTATTGGCCAATGCATAAGCTGCAGCCCCAGCGGCAACTGCCAAATCTCCCATCTCCGCGACTTTAAAGGAAACCGATTCAGCGAGTGCCTTCGAACCATAATTTTGCACTGATTCATTGAGCCCATCCATATAAAGATGAGGCATTTTTTCTACTAGGCCTCCACCTAATACGACTACTTCGGGAGCTAATAACTCGACAACGCTAGTCACCCCAATTCCTAAGTAATGAATACTTCTATTCATCACATCGAGGATTTTATCTTCACCGGCTTCAATTGATTTTTTAATGACCCCGCTTTTGACCTTTTTGATATCCGTACCCGCCGTATCCATAATTGATTTCGCATTCCCTCTTGAAGCCTCTATCGAGCAAGCTGATGCGATCCCCAAACGCCCGCACAATAACTCCAAGGCGACGGGCTCATGGAGATCCCCCTCCAAAGTTGATCCCAACATTCTAAATCTCCCAAACTCCATACAGGAGGCTTTCTTGCCTCGAAGTATTTTACCATCATAAACAAAACCACCTCCTACACCAGTTCCTGGGAAAACCCCAAATACGGAATACGCACCCTTGGCCGCACCTAAATGATATTCACCGAAAGTGCCAGCATCAACATCATTCAAAACTACCACGTTCTTGCCAATCTTTTTAGAGAGGTATTTCCCAATATTGACGTCATTCCAACCCAGATTTGCAGCTTCCTTTAAAATCCCTTCACTAAAATCAACCACTCCTGGACAACCTATACCACAAGAGGCTATCTCATTTTTTGAGACTCCTGCGGAATCCAATGCGGACTCTATGGTATTCCATATCCTCTTAAGACCAGCCTTAGATCCACGATGACCTTCAGTCGGCACTCTTGATGAAGCCAACACGTCAAAGTTTTTATCAAAGACGACAGCCATAATTTTAGTGCCACCTAAGTCAATTCCTATGGATATATTTTTAGCCATTAATTTTTTAATTGATGCTGACTTTTTAGTTGTATTGAAGCAATCAAAATTGAGGAAAGATTCACTTTAAACTTAAACAGCGGTTCCAAACTTTTTTGTTTTGGGCTTGTGCGGAGAAAAAGTATCATCAGATATTGTTGCTATCTTTCCTGAATTTTTGACAGCACTTCTATGAAAATAGATTTGAGCTCTTATTTTTTTGGAACCCTTAGAAGGATTGCTCCGGATATAAGTTCCATCAGATTCAAGTACATAAGATTGGGTGTTGTCTTTAAGGCTAATCTTAAGAATTTCTTGAAGCTTATTTTTTGAATCTGCATCTTTCACTTCAACCGCCAATTCAACTCTACGATCAAAACTACGCTCCATAAGATCAGCACTAGAAATATAAATCTTTGGTTTGCCATTATTGTGAAATGAAAAAATTCTCGAGTGTTCCAAATATCGGTCAACGATACTGGTCACTTTGATGTTCTTGCTGATTTTTTTAAGATCAGGCTGAAGGCAACAAACCCCACGCACGTTAAGTCTTATCTTAACCCCCGCATAGGAAGCCCTGTATAGAGCAGTGATAATAGAACTGTCTTGCAGGCTATTAACTTTAATGTCAATCCGAGCCTCTTTGCCATTCTCTGCATTATCAATTTCCACGTCAATTAAATCCATTATCCGCTCACGTAGATGGAAAGGGGCCACGGTGAGGTTTTTCAACGAAACCAACTTTGATCCACCTGTTAATGCATTAAAAAATGAAGCCGCCTCGTAGCCATATTTTCTTCTACAAGTCATATAACTTATGTCGGTGTATAGGCCTGCCGTGATTTCATTGTAGTTGCCTGTTCCAAAATGGACATACCTTTTCAATTCACCACCCTCATTACGCACGACCAGAGTAACCTTAGAGTGAGTTTTCAAACCCTTGACCCCATATATAATTTGAACTCCTGCCCTTTCTAATTCTTCAGCCCTTTCAAGATTTCGAGCCTCATCAAATCTTGCTTTTAGCTCAACAACGACCGTTACTTGCTTACCATTCTCGGCCGCTTTAATCAGCGAGCTAATGACCCGGCTGTTTTTGGCAGTTCTATACAATGTTTGCTTTATCGCCAGGACTTTTGGATCTTTTGCGGCCTGCTCAATAAATTCTAATACTGGCTCAAAGCTGTCATAAGGATGATGAAGTAACATGTCCCTATTCGAAAGGCTCTTAAAAATATTATCACCAGGCTTCCAATCCTTTGGAAGCATTGGATTCCAAGGCTCATTCTGAAGGTGTTCGAATCCCTTTGTAGATGAAAGCTCAATAAAATCACCAAAGCCCAAAGGCAAACTCGTTGAATAGACCTGGCTCGGCGTGGCTCCAACAAGATCCTTCAATCTTCTCGATAAATTTCGATTGAATCCTTCCTCCATATCCAATCTTACGCATTCGCTTATTTTTCTCTCAGCTAAGACAGCCCCCATCTCTTTAGCAAGATCGTGAGCCCCTTCCTCTTCAAGAGAAATTTCAGCATTTCTAGTTAAACGAAATAGACCTGCATTCTTAACAATCTCATCAGGAAAAATATGACCTATAAAATTTATTAAAACATCCTCAATAAGGATAAATTTTGAGTCGTTCGTTTCAGGCAACCAAATAAACCTAGAAACATTTGATGGTATAGGAACGAGGGCATGCCGCATAGAATCTTTAGACTCTGTAGAACCAACCTCGCATATCGCCGATAATGAAAGACTAGGAATTTCATTTTTTCTGTCACTTTCAGCAAGTACAATAGGCGTTAAGAGTGGCATAATACTCTCAACGAAATATTCAGCAACATAATCAATTTGCGTCGAATCCAGCTGATCAATGGAAACCCTAGAAATCCCCTCATTATTTAGTTCAGGCATGAGTTCCTGATAAAAACAATCCTCTATCTCACCCAACATAATTTTAACTCTTTGCCTTACTAGGGTGATTTGTTGAGACGGTGTCAATCCCGCTGGGTCAGGCTTCCTTTTCCGAGCAGAGCGCAATATTTCAAGACCACCGACTCTTACCATAAAAAATTCATCAAGGTTTGAAAAAGCGATAGACAAGAACTTAAGCCTTTCCATTAAAGGCAAATCATTCCTTCTAGCCTCATTCAAAACCCTTTGATTAAACTCCAACCAACTGAGTTCTCTGTTTATGTATGGAATTTCCATTATCTCAACGAACTCTGATTTTTACACAGATGATTGAATCCGGAAATAAGTTTTTAAAAAAAATACTTTTTATGTGACGCAGTTGTAACAAATGGAAATAATTTAAACGAATTACTTCAAATTACTGAGTTTCAATATTCGAAATCCTAATTATAGCATTAGGGTGATTATTTGAATCTTTATGCATGATATAAAGCATTTTGATCAATCCATCAGATGGATCAACTCCTGCAAAAAAACCACTAACCCTCTGAAAATCAGTAGCTAACAATGCGTGAGTAATGTCATCACCTTTTAAATCTTTTATTTTCAGTTCAAACCATTCTAGCTGATCACTCGTGAATTTTTTGATTGGATCAACGGACTTGTAAATCTCAAACGTATATCTGGTTGCACTGTAGTCACTGAGAGCATCTAAAAATGGTGCCGCTATTCTAATTGGGTACTGATAATTTTTTTGATTTGGGTATACAGAACTAAACTTAACGCCGGTATTTTCTCTTAATTCATTGTTTATAAAATACTTACAATTTCCTTTTTCTAGTAAATATTTTTCGTTTTTTAGATTATTAAATTGCTCATAGATTAATTTATCGC
>JACETS010000054.1 GCA_013911195.1 Verrucomicrobiales bacterium
ATATTAGATTATGTTCTCGAAGATGCGGACAGGCTCCATAAAAGCTTAGGGCGTAATGATAAACAAAAGCTTGATGAGTATCTTACGGCTGTTCGCGATACCGAAAAGAAAGTCCAAAGAGCTGAAAAGTTTGCTGCTAAAGCACCGGATGTGGATGCGCCTGCGGGAATACCTGGAACCTACAAAGAGCATATCAGAATGCTTTATGATCTAACAGCTCTAGCGTTCCAAACAGACACCACTCGAATTTCTACTTTCATGATGGCTCATGATGGTAGTAATAGAAATTTTCGTGATATAGGGGTTCCTGAAGGGCATCACCACCTTTCACATCATGGTAATGATCAAAAGAAGCTTGAAAAGATTGCCAAAATTGATCGGTTTTATATAGAACAGTTCGGTTATTTTATTAATAAACTTAAGTCGATTGAGGACACTGATGGTAAGAACGTCCTTGAAAATTCTATGATTGTTTACGGCTGTGGTATTGCAGATGGTAACAGCCATGCTCATCACGATTTACCTATTATTCTTGCCGGTCATGGTGGAGGTAAATTAAATGCCGGCAGGCATTTAGACTTCCAAGGAGAGGTTCCATTGTCAAATCTCTACGTGGCCATGCTTGATAAGTTTGGTGTCGAAGTTTCAAAGATGGGTGATAGCACTGGCAAGTTGCCTAGAGTTTAAAGCTGATTTCTTCGGCGCTTTTAAGGAAATCTTCAATCTCATTTTCATCACAAAGGTTACCTCTTCCACCGATTTTCTTGGCATTTAAGGCTCCTGCTGCACTGGCAAATTTGGCTATTTCTTTTAGGTTTCCTCCTTTAAGAAAGCCACTCAAGAAAGCTCCATGGTAAACATCTCCACACCCTGTCGTATCCATGATGTGAGATATTTTGTAAGCGGGCTGGTGAAAAATATTTCCATCATTCTCTTGGATCCAGCTACCCTGAGCGCCATCAGTGATTCCAAGTGTGCTTGCTCGTGGGAAAGCACTATTCAGAGAGTCCCATAGCTCTGAATTGATTTCATCTTGTGAACTGAGCTTTAGAGCAAAGTCTTTGGCAACGATTCCGATATCGACCTTCTTGAGCAATGGTAGTAGTTCTGGTCTGAAGCGGCCAGCGCCCCCATCAAATGATAAAAGAGTTTTACTGCCAAGTAATTGACATAATGATCCTGCCTCTAAACAGGCATCTAAATGTCGGCCATTACAATGAATGATCTGATGTCCTGAAATGAGCTCTTTAGTTATCAGATCTTTTGAAATTGGATTTGAAGTGCTCTTGACAAATCGAATTGCTCTCGCTCCATCAGATTGTCGAATAAGAACAGATGCTAGAGATGCCTTGCAGCCTGACTCAATTATAATCTTTTCGCAATCTATTCCCAATCTATTGAGTTCTTCAATAATAGTTTTTGATCGCCAGTCATCTCCTAATGTATCCATCATTGCAACCGGGGCACCAAGCTTGGAGGCTGCTGCTAGAGCAGTTGGTACAGGACCGCCGCCCATGAGTTGAGAAGATTCAGCCTCTTCAACGCTTTCTGTTTCTGGAAATGATCTCACACGAGTAAGTACATCTAGTGTACAAACACCTATACCTAGAATACCACGAGTCATATGATGGTTTTTAGGATTTAGTTGAGACTTTGTTCTTCACTCTTTCAAGTAAAGCAGGCTGTCGTTGAAGTTCATCCGTTAATGCTTGAATCGTCTTAAGAGTCTTTTGATTCATATGATGCTCTATTCCCTCAATGTCTTGATAGGTTTCTTCATCGTTTAGACCAAATAAATTAAAGAACTCTGCCAGGCTTTTATGTCTTTTTATAATTGCTTTTGCAATTCTTTCTCCATCAGATGTGAGAACAACACCACGATATTTTTCATAAGACACTAATCCATCGGAATCCATTCGTTGAATCATTCCAGTGACGCTTGCTTGAGATATACCTAAATTTTGAGCGATATCGACAACTCTAGCATATCCTTTTTCTTCGATAAGATTTGATATTTGCTCTAAGTAATCTTCCCTCGCTCGGGAGCCCTTTTTTTGCTTTTCGTCATTTTCAATGACTTCCTTCATTCTTTAAGAATGGCATTGCTAATGTTCTTTGGCAATAAAAATAAAAATTGCATAAACAATAAAAGTTAGTCTATACTAACTTTATATGATTAAAATTTTAAGATTGTTTATTTTAACGATACTTGGGTTTTTCATTGCTGGATGCGGCGGAAATAAAAAAGAGCCTAACGCTGATGGGAAAATCAATGTTGTTACAACGACCACCATGATTACGGACATGGTGAAGCAGATCGGTGGTGATAAGATAAATTTAAAAAGTTTAATGGGCCCCGGAGTTGACCCCCATTTGTATGATCCTATACCTACTGATGCGATAGCATTAACTGAAGCCGACGTTATTTTTTATAATGGCCTCAAGTTGGAGGGGCAGATGAGCTCTGACCTTAAAAAGCTTGATGGGATCGCTTTAAGTTCGGCTATCAACAAAGATTTAATTCAGGGTGATGAATCATATCCTGATCCTCATATTTGGGGAAATGCTGCACTGTGGTCGAACTGCATACCTTTAGTAGTTGATGCTTTGAGTGAACAGGATTCTAAGAATGCTGAATACTACAAGAGCTCGGGTGCAAAGCTTATCGAAAAGTATAATTCTCTTCATAGATGGGCTATAGAACGAGTTAGTGGAATTAGTGAAGAGGCTAGAATTCTTATTACTAGTCACGATGCATTTGAGTATTTTGGCAATGCCTATGGATTTAAAGTTGTTGGGTTACAAGGAATCTCTACAGCAACCGAAGCTGGAATTTCAGAGCGGGTTAAGTTAGTTGATTTTATTAAAGAAAATAAGGTTAAGGCTATTTTTGTTGAGTCGAGTGTTTCGCCTGATGCTATAAAGAGTATTGCTGAGGATTCTGGTGCAATAATAGGAGGGGAACTTTTCTCTGATGCAATGGGTGAACCCGGAGAAATGGAATCCTTTAATGGTGATCGGTATGACTTGGGGACTTATGAGGGAATGATAAAACATAACATAAACACTGTTGTCGATTCGTTGAAATAATAAATGTCAGAGATAATTGATAATGTTCCGGTGCTGGAGATTCATGATCTGATTGTTTCATATCAGAAAAAACCTGTACTGTATGGAGTTGACCTTGCGATTCCTGAAGGCAGTATGGTAGGTATTGTTGGTCCAAATGGAGCAGGGAAATCTACATTGATTAAAACAGTCATGGGGCTAGTTCCTCATGCCCACGGTTGGGTTAAAATATTCGGCGGTGACCTGAAAAAAAGTATCCGGAGAGTTGGATATGTTCCACAAAGAGAATCAGTAGATTGGGATTTTCCAGTGAGCGTTATGGATGTTGTTCTTATGGGTTGCTATGGTGGATTAGGGCTTACTAAGCGGCCGGGGAAGAAAGAAAAAGATAAGGCTATGCAGGCTCTTGAGATGGTAGGATTGAAATCATATTGCAATCGTCAGATATCAAATCTGAGTGGAGGGCAGCAACAAAGAGTTTTTCTTGCTCGGGCACTCGCTCAGGAAAGTGATCTCTATTTGATGGATGAGCCATTTGCTGGAGTAGATGCCGCAACCGAAGTGGCTATCGTTGAACTCCTTGGTCAAATACGAGATAAAGGCAAAACTCTTATTGTGGTACATCATGATCTTGCAACTGCGAGAGAATATTTTGACATGATTTTATTACTTAATATGAGAGTCGTAGGCTTTGGAAAAACGGAAGATGTATTTAATGCTGAACTCTTGCAGAAAACTTATGGTGGACGACTTACGGCTCTTTCTGAAATAGCAGACAAGCTTGCAAGGGAGGATATCTGAACATTTTAATAAGTGAGTAAATTTTCTAGAGCGATAATATTTATTTTTGCGGCCTATCTATTTACGATTGACCAGCTTTACGCCGCTAGAATAGGTGAGCTTGTTGAATCTAATACTTGGGACCAGATAAAAAGATTTTTCTCCTTTTCTGATAGAGGGCTTCAATTAAGTTTAATGGCTGCGCTTTTGTTCGGTGCGGTATGTGGGTTAACGGGTAGTTTTATTGTTGTTCGCAGAATGGCTCTTTTTGGTGATGCTATTTCACATGCGGTTCTTCCAGGTGTTGCGATTGGTTTTATGTGGGGAATGGAAAAAGATCCACTTGCTATTCTAATTGGTGCCACTTTAGCAGGTCTTCTTGGATCGGTGCTTGTGCAGGCAATAGTTCGAACTTCAAGAATTAAGCAGGATGCAGCCTTGGGGATAGTATTGGCTTCATTCTTTGCTTTGGGCCTTTGCTTGATAAGGATGGTGCAAAATAATGAAGGGGCTTCAAGAATCACCGGGTTAAAGACTTATCTTTTTGGTGATGTGGCTGTTATTGATAGGGCTGATCTAATTACCATGGCGGTGATTGTGATTTTAACGTTTGTATTATTTTATTATTTATATAGGCCTCTTCTTGTTATTAGTTTTGACCGGCAATTTGCGTACTCGATAGGAATTTCTGTACGATTACTCGATGCAGTGTTTCAAATGTTTTTGGCAATATCGATCGTAGTTTCGCTGCAGGCAGTTGGAGTTGTATTGGTTTCGGCAATGTTAATTATACCCGCTGCTACAGCTTATTTGTTAGTAGACAGAATGAATAAGATGATTGTTTTTGCAATGATCCTAGGAGTCATGTCTGCAACTTTAGGTGTCTTTTTTTCATTTCTTGGAAGTAATTTACCGACGGGTCCTTTTATGGTCATTTCATCCAGTCTTTTGTTCTTAATGGCTTATCTTTTCTCACCGAAAAATGGAAGGATTACAAAGTGGTTTAGGTATATGAAACTAAAATCGAAGGTACGTAATGAGAATACGCTTAAACTTATTTATCATTACCTTGAAAAGAATTCTGAAGCGCTAACCGGAATTCAGATTGAAATATCTGAGCTTGTTAAGCTTAAAAAAGTATCCACAAAATCGATGCTATCTGATCTTAATAAACTTCAAAAATCTGGCAGTGTTAATATTGAAAATAAAACTGTAAGTCTAACTGAAATGGGGATGGATCTCGCTGTTTCCGTTGTTAGAAATCATCGTTTATGGGAGTTGTATTTAACTAACGAGGCTGATTATGCTGCCGATCATGTTCATGATGATGCAGAAAAGGTTGAGCATTTATTGAGTGAGGAAAAAGTTAGAGAACTTGAGCTGTTTCTTGATTATCCAACAGTGGATCCCCATGGAAAGCCCATACCTGAAAGAGGGCAATTATGAGCTTTAAAGAAATTTTCATTGATCCTTGGGACATTCATTTTGCCGCATATTGGCCAATTTTAGTGATGTCATTTTTTGTCACAGCAGCTTGCGGATTAGTTGGTAACTATTTGGTTTTAAGGAAAATTTCATTAGTTGGAGATGCCATTAGTCACAGTGTTTTGCCTGGAATTGCAATTGCATATATGATTGCCGGATCAAGGTCTGATTTCCCCATGTTTATTGGGGCTCTCATCGCGGGAATTTTAACCACATTGATTATCGAGCTAATACATTCTAGAAGCAAAATTAAGCAAGATGCTGCGATTGGAATCACTTTTACAACAATGTTTGCCATTGGAGTTATTCTTGTCTCAGTTTATGGCGCAGATACAGATTTAGATTTAGATTGTGTGCTCTTCGGTAAGTTGGATTTTATTGCCTCAAAGGAGAAAGTGTTTCTAGGTCTCCCTCAGATTGTTTTAACTATGGGTATTATTCTCCTTGCGATCGTTTTTTTGATTGTATTATTTTACAAAGAATTGCTTGTAAGTTCATTTGATCCAAACTTTGCAGCAACTTTGGGAATTAAACCTAGGTTTGTTCATTATTGCTTGATGTGTTCTTTGTCCGTCGTTGTCGTTTCAGCATTTTCTTCTGTGGGTGCGATTCTTGTGATTGCTATGCTTATTTTACCTGCAGCAACTGTTTATTTATTAACCGATAAACTTTGGCTGATGATGATACTTAGTGTTGTGCATTCATTTTTAAGTTCGATGATCGGATTGCATCTTACCGTTGCACTTCAAGTTTCCACGGCTCCGGCTTGCGTGGTTGCTGGAATGTCTTTGTTTATTACGACTTGGATAATTAGCCCCAAATATGGTCTCTTGAGGCATTTTTCTAATTCGTTTGATCTTTCAACTTTTCAGAAAGAGAATTAAATTACTTTGTATCACAAAGTTTTTATTGACCAATATAGCTTTGTGATACAAAGTTAAAAAAATGAAATATTTAATCAAATAATACGTACATAAGATTATAAGCAATGAGTAATAATTGGATAATACCGGCGATGGAATCGATAAGAAGTTCCCTTTTTCTGCGAACCTTACTAATCGGTTTTTTAATATTGATCATGCAAATTCCTGTCGTGATGATTAATGGGGTCATCAGAGAGAGGGAATCTACAAGAGATGCAGCGTTTCAGGATGTAACGAAGAGTTGGGGAGGGAGGCAATCTATTGTTGGGCCGTGGATTTCTGTTCCTTATAAACATCATTCTGTACAAAGAAAAAGTTCAAATAATAAAGTCGAACATTTTACTACTACTCAAACTAAGGTCGCTACGTTTTTACCAATGGATCTCCAAATTGATGGCGAGGTTGTTAATGATTTGAGAAAAAGAGGTATATTTAAAGTGCCCCTTTATAAAGCAGAGCTTTCATTTAGCGGTCATTTTTCTAAGCCTGATTTTTCATCTTGGGGGGTTAGTGATGATGATATTCTGTGGGACCGGGCCTATCTGTCAGTTGGCCTGACAGATTCTAGGGGTATCGTTAAGCAATCTGAGTTAACGTGGTTAGATTCAAAAATAGACTTTCTACCTGGAACTGGAATATTGAATTCAACTGCTCCTGGTATTCATGCTCCTTTAAAGGGTTTATCATCTGAAAGTGATTTTGAATTCTCATTTCCTTTAAATATCAACGGTAGCGATACTTTACTGTTCACTCCATACGGCAATGATACGAGAGTTAATCTTAAATCAGATTGGATAGATCCAAGCTTTCAGGGCAATTGGTTGCCAGTTAATCATGATATTGATGAAGAAGGTTTTCAGGCCTCTTGGAGTATTCCATATCTAGGTCGTAATTATCCTCAGAGTTGGAAAGATGCCAGAAATTTAAGTTCTTCTATTCAGGCTTCAGAATTTGGAGTTAGATTTATAGTGCCAGTTGATAATTATAGAATGGGTTTCAGGAGTGTGAAATATGCACCACTCTTTCTGATGTTAACTTTCATTACATTGTGGTTGTTTGAAATTATTAGCCATTCACGAATTCATCCTTTGCAGTACCTTTTACTTGGGGCTGGTATGTGTGTTTTCTATTTGCTCGAATTGTCTCTTGCCGAGCATATTGGGTTTGGTTGGTCTTATGTTATTGCAAGCACTCTAGTTGTCGGTCTTATGGGATCTTATTCTTTTGTTTTTCTTAAAAGTATATTTAAGGCTTCGTTTGTAGGAACAATAGCAGCCCTGCTTTATGGATATCTCTATGTCTTATTGAGAAGTCAGGATTATGCATTGCTTATAGGATCTTTCGGATTGTTTTTTACTATAGCGACAGTGATGTATCTAACCCGTAAAATTAACTGGTATAATTCTAGTTCTTCGGAGATTAAAAAGAGTCCTCTAAGTCCTCCTCCTCTTCAAAATAATGCTCAATAACATGGTTGAAGCTTTTGAAGATAATCTGGAGGTTAATCATTACATTTAATGTAAAAATACTTAAATGGATGAGACTAAATAACATTTAATCATTCTTAACAATTAGAACACCTAAATTGTGAGATAAATGTTTTTAGATCAAATAATGACGAAAACTCAATTTGACGAAAATTAATGAACCTCTATCTGTTTGATGATTCGTTAATAATCACTTCACATCTTTTATTTAACAATAATACATGTTATTATAACATTAACATAACTATCTCCAAATGAGCATTAAACTATTACGTCACTTCATATCTTTTTCCTGTGTTTTTCTTCTTACAGCTTTGGCTTTACAAGCTAAAGATCATGAAAAAGAGGCAAAACCTTTTGGATTAGTTTCGAAACTAACACAAGATACAGAAATCATCTTTGGTCTTACTCATTTTGAAGAATTTGCCAATGAAATAGGTAAGAGCAATACTTGGAAAAAAATAATTGAATTGTTGGACCTTCAGGCGGGATTTGATATTTCTGATTTGGCAGAGCCTTGGGGTGCAGCCATGGATGTTATTGGAGAAGATGCTTTTTTCGGATTTGGCAAGGGTACGGCTGCTAATTTAAACAGGCTTACTAAGTTAAGTGAGGAGTATAATAAAATCTCATACGAGGTTGCAGGAAGTCAGTTGTTATCAGAATTAGGATTTGGGGGTAATGAAAGTTCACCTGAGGAATTGATGAAAGATTTGTTGGATCAATTGTTAGGCGATGAAAATGGAGAATTCGAGAAGACTCTAAATGAACTCCAACTTCCAGCTTTTATTGCGGGAGCAAAAGTTGGTGATGGTATGGCCGCTCAATTAGTTGGTCAATTTTCTGCAATGGAAGACCAATTGCCTCCTTTTGTACTAACTTCAGAGTTTGATGTATCGGACGGTGTTACATTTAGATCATGGAGCGTTGCGGCAAAAGATGTATTTGATGACAATGCTCGTGATCAAATGAGGCAAGAGATTGGTGATGAAAAATTAGCTGAGAAGTTAGAGAAAATAATCGACTCCAAGAAGGTAGAGGTTTCATTTGGTGCGCATGGTGATTTCTTGATTGTTGGATTTGGACCTGATCATAGTCATATCAAATTTGTTGATAATGAGGACGACTCCCTCATGGCAATTTCAGATTTTCAATTTGCTAAAGGGTATGCTGACAAAAAGATTCTGGCCTATAATTATTTTTCAAAAGAAGCGCTAAGTGCGTTTAATTCTCCTGGTCAATTCTCCTCTCTCACTGAGGGGTTAACTGAAATTTTGAAGTCTATTAATGAGGAAATTGATATTGAAAAAATAATTCCATTAGTTAGTAAACTAGGAAAACAGTTGGACGATGCAACCAAGCTCAACATCGACTCCACGGCAGGAGTGCTTTATAGAGAGGATGGGCTTAAATGGGCCTCTATTGGAGGAGCAAGTGTTCCAGGAGTTGATACCGATGTTCCATTAAAGCTTGCGCCAGCGGTGTCAGAGGATGCATTTCTTCTGATTAATACAGCAGAGGAAATTGATTCAAGAAAGAATAGTATAGCTACATTTGAAACAGTTGCACAAATTCTTCATGGAGCTGGGCAAACAGCAATCCAATTTCAGGGGGATCAGCAAGTTGCTGAAATGTTTGAGATGTTTGACGGTATGTTTAGACCTAAACTTTTGAAAATCTGGAGTATTTTTAAATCTAAAGTGGCTAACGGGTTAGGACCTGAAGGCGGTGTTGTTGTTGATCTCAAAGGTAGTATGCCTAAAATTCCTGGGGTTCCTGCGGAATTTGTTAAAAATGGAAAAGTACCAAGAATTTCAATTTTCAATTCGGTTAAGAACAGAAAACACCTTGCTGAGGCATGGGAACAATTAGTTCCGGCTATTAATGAGATTGCAGCAGCCATACCTGGACAGGAACCTGGTCAGGAGTTTCAGATACCAGATACGTTATCAATGGATGGGAAGAATCTCACAACTCATTTTATTGGATTACCATTTGTTAGTAATGATTTTCTTCCATCTTTATCAATTAGTGATGAGTTGTTCTTTTTGTCGACTTCCAAGAAAGCTACGGATGAACTTTCTGCCGCTATTATTGAAAATAAAAATAACGATATGAATGGTCTTGTATTACGAGTTAATGTTGAACAATTAATTCAATTCGCAAATGCATGGATTGGACTGATTGAAAAGAATGAAGATCTAGTAAATGATGATGCAACCATAGAGATTTTAAATAATGTCAAGAGGGTTTTAGAGTTTGGAGAAGGTGTTAAAGGGTTCGATTATAAAAGGTACAAAAAAGACCGATGGAGAGAAGACTGGCATTTTAATATCGGTGATATTAAATAATAATATTATATTCTTTGTCGCATCGAATTTAGTTTTTAGTAGTATCTTAAGTGGCAAGTATCAAACTAGTGATATTTGATCTTGATGGTACTCTTTTGGATACTATTGAGGATCTTGGAGACTCTGTTAACGAAGTTCTTTCATCAAGAGGGTACCCTGAACATAGCTATGATCAGTACTGTGTATTTATTGGTGATGGCATGGAAAAATTAATCAAAAGGTCCTTACCAAATGAATGCCTCAATGATCCATTGTTAATTGAAGAGGTATTGAGTGATTATCGAGAAGCCTATACAAGAAACTGGAACAACAAAAGTAGGCCCTATGATGGTATTATGGAATGTCTCGCCGATTTAAAAGCGCGAAATATTATGTCTTCTGTTTTATCCAATAAACCGCATCATTTCACAGAATTATGCATAGGAGAATTGATTGGAAACGAACACTTTGAATTTGTTCTAGGGCAAAGAGAGGGCGTTAATAAAAAACCATCGCCGGATGCCGCCATTGAAATATGCGAGGAGTTGAACGTTGCTCCTGAGGAAACTATTTTTATAGGTGATACGAACGTTGACATTCTTACAGGTGTTTCTGCCGGAATGAAAACGATTGGAGTGCTCTGGGGATTTCGAGAAGAAAAAGAACTTATAGAAGCAGGTGCTCATTATATCGCTAAAAGCCCTTCTCAGCTCATGGGTATAATAGAGAATGAAACGGTTTAGAAGAGCAACAGATTAGCTAGTGCCCTACTATTAAAGAAAAGAGTATTTATACTTTTTGAGGTTTCAGGCGCACACAAAGTCATAATATGTGGATCAGGGCATTTTAATTCAATAAGTCGTAATCTGTCAGATTTTAAATCGTTATCGTACTTCAATGTCCCATGTTTTTTGTTTTCTATTGGTGGATCCACGCTGATTTTTCTAGGGTCGACTCTCAATCCTAGACCAGTCGCCTTAAGGTAAGATTCTTTTGACGTCCATAGTCTATAAAACATTCTCTTTTTATCGTTCTGATTGTTTGAATCTATCAATGATTGTTCACTTGTAGTGAAAACTTTTTTGGCAACTTGCTCCAAGTTGATTTCCCTGTTTAGGTTTTCTACGTCAATGCCAATTTCAGAATCTATTGAGAAAGCAATAGCTGCCAAACCTTTGGTGTGGGTGATGTTGAATTCTATACCCTTCGAATGTTCCAAGTAAGGTTTTCCATTTTCTCTGTGAATGATGTTTATTTCATTTGGATTACAATTTAACCACTTGGAAAGTGTGCTTCTGAGTACGCTTCTGCATTTGGTGAAACTTAACCTGTCATCTAAGTGTTGAAATTCATGAGCTTTATTTTTCTCATTCCTTGAGATAATTTTATCATAATCACTCCACTTTTCCTGTGTTGAATCTATTTCGAAAACTAGGATTATGATTTCACCTTTTTTGATAGTATCAGGTATATTTTGAAGCATTACCGAAAAAATTAGTTAGAGGTCTTAACGAGATTTTATTTTTCTCATATTGCTAAGAGCTGGAAAAGTCTTTCTCCATGAATTGACCGTTTCAATTTCGATTGTAGCTCTATATACACCCGGACTTTCTCCTGCATCCAATACAACTTTTCCCATTGGATCTATAATCATACTGTTTCCATTGTAAGTGCTATTTGGATCTGTACCAGTACGATTGACTCCGATAATAAAACTTTGGTTCTCAATAGCTCTGGCCTTTAATAGAATAATCCAGTGTTCTATTCTATCTATTGGCCAGTTTGCTATATTTACCATCAGGTTGGTTTTCTTTGCCGCAAGTTCTCGATACAGTTCAGGAAATCTTAAGTCATAGCATATAGACATTCCAATTATCCATTGGTTCCACTCAAAGGTTTCTATTTCATCGCCGGCTGTAAATGTCATGTGCTCTTTTGCAGGAGAAAAGAGATGATTTTTTCTATATGATATGATTTTTTTATTAGGTAAGAACGCCAATGATTCATTAAAAAAACCCTCGTTTTTTTTCGTTGTAACGCCGGCTATTACGCAACAAGAATTAAGAATTGCTAATCTTTGTAGGAAATGGAGTGTTTTGTTTTTTTCTTGCTCCACCTCAATGCAGAGTTCTGATCGCATTGAAAATCCCGTAGAAAACATTTCCGGTAAAATAATTAAATCACCTGATGAGATGTCAATTTCACTTAAGCTTTTATTTGCTCGAATAATATTTTCTTCAGGGTTTTCCCATTCGATATCATTTTGGTAGAGATGTATTTTCATCTTGTAAGACTTTGAAAAAAATTACTTATCACTGTTTGATTGTCTTGCGACATAGTTATGATTGGCTAAATTTAGATTACGATGAGTAAAGAGAAAAAGAAAAGAAAGTCTTCAACCTTATTCTGGGTCGGTTTTCTTTCCGGGCCGATTTTTTTGATCTTTTTATTTTCCAGTCAATCCTTTGAACTATTGAGAGATGCTCTTGGCAATACATTGCCTCTTTTTTTTACCCCCGGAATACTTGAGATTAGTCTATTCTTTATCGGTTTCTCAATAGTGATTATTGTTAATCATCTTAGAAGGAGAGAAGAAGATGACGAGTGGGTTATTTTAGAATCTTCTGAAAATGATTTATCTAATGATAAACGTAATTCTTCTTAATCCTTTTACCGATTTATTCTGCAAGCTCGAGTAATAGCTCATAGCTGAATAGACCCGTATTGTGACCGTCACTAAAATAAAATTGTATTGCATAGCCTCCAATATTTTCCCAACCAGTAACCTTTATGCCAGGAAATGAAGTTTGATCGGTTCCGCCGATCCTATTGCCCATTAAATCTGATTCTCCTTTATTCTCTGCGCTAGGGGATTCTGCGCGGAGTACATCCATTTTATAAAATGTTTCCTTGCCTCCTTCCCATAGGATTACGATTTCATCGCCTATGGCTTGTATGCTTTCAGGTCGAATCACCAGAACTACTGCTCATTAGAGCTATCAAAAAGACTAGCAAATTCACCGTATCCCTCCTCAGTTAGCTTTGCTTTAGGAATGAACCTTAAAGAAGCAGAGTTAATGCAATACCTTAAGCCACCTTTTGTAGGGGGACCGTCGTTAAAAACGTGCCCTAAGTGAGAGTCGCCAGTTTTGGCTCGCACCTCAGTTCTCGCGTAGCCAATTTTGAAGTCCGTTTTATTCTCAATTTCATTACTGTCTATTGGCTTGGTGAATGCAGGCCACCCACAGCCGGAGTCATATTTATCCTTGGATGAAAATAGAGGTTCTCCTGATATGATGCATACATAGATACCTTCTTCGAAATGTTTATCGAATTCATTTGTCCAAGGTCTTTCAGTTGCTTCGTGCTTGGTGACTTGATACTGGATTGGAGTTAATGTTTTTTTGAGTTCCTCATCCGTTAAAGGAACATATTTTTTCCGAGCTGGCATTTTTTCGGTTTCTTGATTTGCTATTTTTGGGGCTTCTGATTGTTCTTCAGTTTTTACGTTCTCTTTGGTGATTTCGGATGAGTCTTCTTTGTTTTCAGTGGTAACTTCAACAGAAGGTTCCTTTAGATCATTTTCAGGTGTCGATGTTTGTTCTTTTTCTTTACAGGAAATGATTAAAAATCCCGCTATTGTAATGATAAGAAAGTTCTTAAAGAGTTTCATAAG
>JACETS010000055.1 GCA_013911195.1 Verrucomicrobiales bacterium
TGGGTATGGTAAATTTTTACATGGAGAAGCGATTAGCTTAGGACTAATAGGGGCTAATAAAATATCTTCTCAAAAATCTAATTTATCAGATTCAGAGAACGAAATAATTATTAAAGCACTCAAGAAATTTAATCTTCCAACTCAACTTGATAATTCTTTTTCAACACAAAGTCTGATTGATATTATGAAATCTGACAAAAAGTTTAAAAATGGCAAAATCAGATTCGTGATTCTTAATAAACTAGGAGAAGCAGAACTTAGTGAGAATGTTTCAGAGGACGATATTTCTATGGCTATAGAAGCTTTAAGGCCTTAACGAATACTTAAAGAGTCTTATTCTTAAAAAAACAGCTATATATCTTATATCTATTCGGTTGGCCTAGAATGGAATAAAAAAAAATTACGAATTTCCTGCAGAAAATTGATTTTTTGAACAATCGTATTTGCTTAATTCATAAAATGCATTCTAGGTTCGCATCTCAAAGATGTCTAAAATCCTTATAATTGCTGAGAAACCAAGCGTTGCGACAGACCTTGCAAAAGTACTGTCTAAGGAACTGGGTAAGTTTGAAAAGAAAGGTAAAGATCGTAATACCTATTTTGAATCAGATCAGGCGATCATAGCCTCTGCAGTGGGTCATCTAGTTGAATTAAAGATGCCTTCTGGGCCAAATGGTAAAAAGCTACCCTGGGGCATAAAGCACTTACCGGTAATACCCGAAAAATTTGAAATTCAGCCAATAGCAAAAAGTGAGAGCAGGCTTAATCTATTAAAAAGGTTAATTAAGCGCAAAGAAGTTGATACGATAATCAATGCATGCGACGCAGGAAGAGAGGGAGAATTAATCTTCAGATATGTTATACAAATTGCAGGAGTAGAGAAAAATCTCAAAAGAATGTGGATGCAGTCAATGACTAATAACTCCATAATCAGTGCATATCATTCTCTTAGGGGAGACGATGAAATGATTCCTCTTGCACAAGCTGCTCTCTGCCGATCGGAAAGCGATTGGCTAGTAGGCCTAAATGGAACACGTGCTCTAACAGCTTTTAATTCTCGACATGGGGGATTTAATGTAACCACCGCAGGAAGAGTACAAACACCAACTTTGGTAATTTTAAGTGAGCGTGAAAAAGAAATTAGAAACTTTTCACCTACTAGTTATTGGGAAGTACTTGCCGATTTTGAAACTGCCAATGGTTCATATAATGGAAAATGGTTCAGAGAAAATTTTAAAAGGGATGAAAATGATGAAAAGTTAAAAGCCGATAGAATTTGGACTGAAGAAGAAGCACAAGAAATCCTTGAAAGATGCAAGGACCAAACTGGCATTATTGAAGAAAACAAAAAGCCGGCCAAGCAAGCTCCTCCTCAACTCTTCGATTTAACAACTCTCCAACGTGAAGCTTCAAGCAAATTCGGTTTTAGTGCACGAAACACACTAGCAATAGCACAATCACTGTATGAGAGACATAAGTTACTTACATATCCGAGAACAGATTCTAAATGTCTTCCCGAAGATTATGTGGATACGATAAAATCACATATAAATGATTTTGCCAACTCCATCGCAAATACTTCACTTCATCAACAGATCATTGATAGCTCATCAAAAGTAATTGAAAATAATTGGATAAAACCAAACAAAAGAATTTTTAACGACTCAAAAATTAGTGATCACTTCGCTATTATACCGACTGGCAAAATACCTACCGCCGGCCTCAAGGAACAAGAACAAAAAATCTATGATTTAGTCACTAGAAGACTCGTCGCTATTTTTTATCCATCTGCAGAATTTGAAACCACAAGAAGGATCACGAGAATAAATAATGATTCGTTTCTCACCACAGGAAAAATCCTTGTTACACCAGGATTTCTCGAGGTTTACGGCCGTAAACCAGGTGTTGCTACAGAAAAGAATGAACTGATCCCTGCCGAAACCGGCGACAAAGCAGAAACACTAAATATCGAAATTAAATCTGAGGAAACCAAGCCCCCAGCCAGGTTCAATGAAGCAACTCTTTTAGGCGCAATGGAAACGGCAGGTAAAAGAATTGATGACGATGAACTAAAGGAAGCAATGAAAGAGCGGGGGCTTGGAACTCCAGCAACAAGAGCAGCTATAATAGAGGGTTTAATAGCGCATAAATATTTGTTTCGACATGAGCAGCAAAAACGAGATCTCGTAGTTTCCAATAAAGGTCTAGCTCTAATAGACCTGCTAAATGATATTGGAATTGATGCACTTAGTTCACCAGAATTAACTGGGGAATGGGAGTACAAACTAAAGCAAATGGAAAGCGGAAAACTTAGTAGGGAGATCTTTATGGAAGAAATTAAGACCCTAACTGAGGAAATTGTAAATAGGACCTCTTTAAAAATAGATGAATTAGCTAACAGGGTTTTCGACGATCTGGTAGCAACATGCCCTGATTGTCAGGATGAATCTTTTAAACAAACAGATGGAAGCTATGAATGTAAATCAGCAGACTGTAAATTTAAGCTGAATAAATATATTGCTAGTCACGAAATTTCCCCGGAACAGGCGAAAAACCTTTTAGAGAAAGGAAGAATCGGTCCTTTTGATACATTCAAAAATCGATTCGGCCAACCCTTTACTGCTGAATTAAAAATGGCTCAAGGTGCCAGAGGAGGATGGAAACCAGAATTTATATTTGAAGGAGATGAAGAGAGAGAGCAAGAGTCTAAAAATCTAAGTGATGACCAACTCCTAACGGAAGCCGCTCTTGATGATGGAACAAAGGTAAAAGTTTATGAAACTGACAGGGCATATATATGTCCTGAAATGGCGTCTGATAAGCAAAAGGGTGGAACTAGAATATCCAAAGAAATATTAAAAAAAGAATTACCTCGGGAACAGATCATTAAATTATTCGTAGAAGGTAAAACCGAAGTTATTAACGGTTTCATTTCCAAAAAAGGAAGACCCTTCAATGCACATTTATTATTAGATAAATCTACAGGTAAATTGGGATGGGAATTTCCTCCTCGTGCAAAAAAGAAAGCAGCTTCAAAAAAACAAGACTAATTTTAAACATCGAAAATTCAAACCATGGATAATGTTAAATATGGAATAGTAGGTTTGGGAAATATGGGCAGAGCTCATAGAGAAAATATTTTAAGCGGTAAAGTTAAAGGAGTTGATCTCACTGCAATCTGTGATGTCTCAGGATCTTTACCTGACAAAATAGAAGGAGAAAGCCAATTCACCGATGTTGATGAAATGATTAATTCTGGTCTCATTGATGCAATCCACATCTGTACCCCCCACCCCTCACACAAGGAAATTGGAATTAAATCGTTAGAGGCAAACCTCCATGTTCTTATGGAAAAACCTTTAGCGGTTGATAAAGCCGACTGCGAAGCATTGATCAATGCATATGAAAAAACCGGACAAAAAAAAGTCTTCGCGGCTATGTTTAACCAGAGGACTGACCCTCATTACAAAACATTAAAAAGGTTGATAGATTCAAATGATTTGGGGGAAATTCGAAGGGTACATTGGTCCGTTACTGACTGGTTTAGAACAGAATATTATTATGCAATGGGTGGGTGGAGAGCCACTTGGAAAGGTGAAGGCGGAGGTGTTCTGCTCAATCAATGCCCACACAATTTAGATCTTTTTCAATGGTTATTCGGAATGCCTGAAGAAGTTACTGGATTCTTGGGTTTTGGCCGCTATCACCAAATAGAAGTTGAGGATGATGCCACACTTTACTTTAAATATAATAATGGCAAGAATGCGACTTTTATAACCTCCACAGGAGAAAGCCCTGGGGTTAACAGATTAGAGGTAATTTCTGAAAGAGGTGTTCTTACTGTTGAAGATGGTATCATTAAGTGGGAGAGAAATGAAACTCAAACCTCAGAATTCAGTCTTCAGTCTATGTCAGGATTTTCTAAACCCGATACATGGAAGGTAGAAATTCCTATCAATGGAAGAGGTGGTCAACATGTTGAAATTATGCAAAATTTCATCAATTCAATTTCTAATGGGGAGGAATTAATCTCTCCTGCTGTTGAAGGAATACACAGTGTAGAATTAGCCAATGCCGCTTTGTTATCAGCCTGGGAAAGCAAGCCCATTCAGCTGCCTATGGATGCAAAAAAATATTCTACAATTTTAAAGGAAAAGGGCGACACATCCACTTTTCAGAAGAAAAAAATTGATGCTAAATCTACGGCATCAGCTGATGATTTCGCTCAATCTAATAAAACATAATTGCACAGCTTTCTAAAACTGAAAAACTAGAAAAATGATATTAACTGGCATTGCCGACGAAGCTGGAGACAGCATAGATTCACAAATAGCTGCAACCAAAGCCCTTGGATGGGAACATATTGAGGCCCGTTTTCTAAGTGTTGGAAACTTTGAAAAAGGAAGTATACACGAAATACCTGAAGAAGCATTTAACCTCGCAGTTGATGCACTGAACGAAGCCGAAATCAAAGTTTGCGGAATAGGCTCAACAATTGGAAATTGGGCTCATCCCATAACAGATCCTTTTGATATAACTGAAGGTGAAGTAGAAAGGTGCATAACAAGAATGAAGGTACTTGGCACTTCCATTGTCCGAGTTATGAGCTACTCAATTCTTGAGGAGGAAAATGAAAATGATCACGAGAATCAATTATTTGAGGAAAGAATTAAAAGGCTCAAAAACATTATTACTAGATTTGAAGATAATGGCATTACCCCAGTCCATGAAAATTGTATGAATTATGGCGGAATGAGTATTTCTCATGCTCTGAAATTACAAAATGAAATACCCAAAATGAAGTGGGTTTTTGATACTGGCAATCCCGTTTTTAATGCTGACAGATCGACTCCTAGGCCATACCCACGTCAAGATGCTTGGAGTTTTTATCAAGCAATCAAAGAAAATATCGTGCACGTACACATTAAAGATGGAATATGGGACAACTTGAAAAATGAGTGCACTTTTACAATGCCAGGTGAAGGTGATGGCAAAGTGAAAGAAATTCTGGCTGATCTTAAAAAAACGAATTACGAAGGTTTTATCTCCATAGAGCCACACATTGCATCAGTTTTCCATGAAGAAGACAAGGAAGATCTTGATCAAGAAACCAAAGAAAAAAATCAATTAGATACTTATATTGAGTATGGAAAGAGGCTTGAAGAAATTATTTCCAAAATTGCGATTTAATTCCTCAAATCAGGCAAGACTTTGTCCGAATTTTTTTGCCACCAATTGATTAATGAATTTACGTCTAAAAGATCTTCATTTCTAAATCCGGTCATTTCGCTGAAAGTCATTGCAGCCTCTCGAACAACATCCAAATTCGAATCGTTAGCAACCACATTAACAAGAGCAGTGGCAGCCTTACTATTCCGCTTATCAGCAAGAAGATAGGCAGCCCTCACTCGATGTGCGTCCATCGCCTCGAGATCATCCAATAAACTAATTAATTGCTCAGTATTTAGATCAACTTCGTTCTCAACATCATACTCCGGGAATAATTGGCCAATTGGTATAGACTGACTACCTCTTCTGAGTCCATTCATATAAGCTAATTTAACTCTTAAAATTTCTGAAGCTGCACCGGATTGTAATCTAGGATCTGAATTTTTTTCTCTAATGGAAATTAATTTATCCAGTGATTTCCTATCAGCATTATGAATTGCTAGGTCTCCTAAAGAAATTAATTCATTTCTCTGCCTTAAATAATCAAGCTCTTCATATACATCTGCTGCAGAGGAATTAGATAAGGCTGAAATTTGATCAAGATTTTTTGAGAGGACATCGAGTCTTGAATTAACATCTCCTAACTTATTTAATATGCCTTCATTCAGTGGCTCTTTGTCTGAAATTGCAGCTTCGTGAATTGCAGTCAGTTCACTGTTAAGTAGTTTTTTTGCATAAGGCCAGAAAACCACTCCAAGGGCGATGAAAAGCGCAGTAACAATAAATGATGAGAAAATAAACAAACTCAATTTTGCCGAGTAACCAGTTTTGTTTGAATTTATTTCTTTTTGATTTGTTGAATTAGAGGGTTCCTTAACACCCTCCTCTGCAGTTGATGTTTTTTTGCTAAGCGCCTCATTACTTTCATTTGCGTCTTCTTTGATTGGTTTCACCAAAGAAGCCATGCGATTGCCTTCCCTTTGGGCGACAGAACGCTCTAACCGCTCCAAAGCATCAGCGAGAGGATTATTCTTAGAGGATCCTCCGGATTTTTTGTTATGGTCAGAGTTTGATTTTTCAGACATCAAGCAAATTTAAAACTGTAAGTATAATTATTTTCTAATAGTCTTTGCCAAGATCAATTTTAGTCCCATTTTTGTTAATAATATTTATATGGGCAACATCTTTTTATGATCTAAAACAATAATCGAAATCAATGATAATCGACATTCGAGCCATTAGTAAAAGTGAATCTTTATTCATGAGTGGAGAAATCAGTGAAGATGTATGGAAATTTCAAGATTCGGACCTCATTAAACCTGCAGGACAACTAATTTATGAAGCAGAAGCTTCAATCGTTAGTGGAGAATTATTAGTTAGAGGCGATTTTTCGGTAAGGTTCACTTTTGAGTGTACTCATTGCCTAGTTTTATTTAAAAAGACAATTATGCTCAAAAACCACTCAATTTTGACTCCTATTGAGGGTAAAGTAACGATAGACTTGACGAATGCCCTTAGGGAAGATATCCTCCTCGCCCTCCCAAATTTTACCAAATGTGACGAAGGCGACGATAAAACAGAGCCTTGCCCAGCATCTGGTGATTTTATTGAGAGCTTGAATGCTCAAAATAATGGTGAGGACCCAACTAATCCGCCTCCATCAAAACAATGGGAAGCATTAGACAAATTTAATATCGATTAAACATTTTACAATCATGGCAGTTCCTAAGAGTAGAACCTCACTTAGTAAGTCTCGTAAAAGAAGAGGCGCAAACCGTTGGAGTGCTCCAAAACTTAACGTATGCAATAACTGTGGAGCTGTTACTCTTTCACATATTGCTTGTCCTTCATGTGGGTATTATCGTGACCGTTCAGTCCTTGGAGTAGATAATTTGTGATCTGATCAACCTGGATTCAATCATTTAGATTATCTAATAGTTTAAGACTGGTTTATTTTAGTATTCACACTAAATTCTTTGTAGGAATTGGATAACTTCCCTACAAAATGAAAATAGCAATCGACGCCATGGGTGGGGACAACGGTCATGAATTGAACGTTGAAGGAGCTTGTTTAGCAATTGATGAATTTCCATCATTGGAAAAGTTATATCTTGTCGGAGATGAAAACCAAATAACCAATTCATTAAAAAGGCTCAACAAAAACAACAGCAAAATTGAAATAATTCATTCCTCAGAAGTTGTAGAAATGAATGAGTCTCCAGCAATGGCTATTCGTAGGAAAAAGAAATCCTCTATCAGCATTGCAACAGACCTAGTTAAAGAAGGAACCTGTGAGGCAATAGTTAGTGCAGGAAACACTGGTGCAGCGGTAGCTGCTGCAACATTAAAACTTCGCAACATCAAAGGTGTCGATCGTGCTGGAATTGCAACCCCTATGCCAAATGAATACGGGACATGCTATTTATTGGACGCTGGGGCTAATACCGAAGCTAAACCTTCTCACCTTCTTCAGTATGCTATTATGGGATCAGTATATTCCAAAGAAGTAAATGGAAAATCTAATCCTAAAGTTGGCCTTATGTCTAATGGGTCGGAAGATGAAAAAGGATCCGCTTTTACCAAAGAAGTATTTTCTTTACTTAAAGAAAGTTCAGTTAATTTTGTTGGGAACGTAGAAGGTCACGATTTATTCTTTCGCGAGCTCGATGTGGTGGTTTGTGATGGATTCACAGGAAACATTATTCTTAAAGCGTGCGAAGCAACTGCAAAAGCAGTTTCGAAATGGGTCAAGGAGGAGATGCTGAAAACAAATCTTAGAAAAATTGGAGCTCAACTTGTTAAACCTGCATTCAAAGCAGCAATGGCAAGAGGAAGTTATGAAGAATATGGCGGGAGCCCTCTACTTGGTGTCAATGGTGTATGTATCATAGCTCATGGTGGAAGTTCAGCATTAGCCATTAAAAATGCAATAAGGGTTGCCAACGAATCTGTAACCCAGCAATTAAATCCACACATAGAGAATAAGATTAAAAATCTAAGCTTTCATTCAATCGACAATTAACTACAGTATTACCGAGAATGGCTATTGGTGTTAAAATTTCAGGAACTGGCAGTTATTTGCCTGATAAAATTCTTACCAACGAAGATCTTGAAAAATTTGTAGATACTTCAGATGAATGGATAACCACAAGAACCGGCATTAAAGAACGCAGGATCGCGTCTGACACTCAATCTACTAGTGACTTAGCAAGCGCAGCAGCGATAGACGCAATGGCTGATGCAGGCATCAGAAGTGAAGATGTAGACCTAATCATTGTAGCCACAATTTCTCCTGATGCATTTTTTCCATCAACTGCATGCTATGTTCAGAAAAACATTGGTGCAGTCAATGCACTATGCTTCGATGTTTCTGCGGCCTGCTCAGGATTCCTATATGCAATGCAAATTGCTGAAAACTTTATAAGTAGCGGTCAACGAAAGCATGCTCTGATCATAGGAGCAGAAAAGCTTAGCAGTATGGTGG
Organism: Verrucomicrobiales bacterium; assembly: GCA_013911195.1. Taxonomy (GTDB): domain Bacteria; phylum Verrucomicrobiota; class Verrucomicrobiia; order Verrucomicrobiales; family DEV007; genus EC70. The sequence continues at coordinate 8,654 of JACETS010000055.1, forward strand.
ATTGGGAGGATAGAAATACTTGTGTTCTTTTTGGTGATGGGGCTGGTGCAGCGATTCTAAGTGCAGGTGAAGAAAATGAAAACAGCAGGAAAATTCTTTCGTCAGTTTTAGGTAGCGATGGTAGGCAGACTGATATCTTACATGTCCCAGGTGGAGGCTCAGCATGTCCAATTACTCCAGAAAACGCCGACCAAAAATTAAATGCTATCCGAATGCAAGGCAGAGAGGTTTATAAGTATGCGGTTAACGCAATGAGAAAAGCAGCTGAAAATGTTTTAGATAAGTCTGGCATGAATGTAACGGACGTGAATAAACTTATCCCCCATCAAGCAAATCTAAGAATCATTGAAGCCATAACTGACAGAATGGGAATTCCGAGTGAAAATACTTTTGTAAACCTTGATAAGTACGGAAATACCTCCGCAGCAGCCGTCGCTATTGCTCTTGATGAAGCGAATAAATCGCAATCAATAAAGGATGGCGATATCGTTCTTTTAGTCGCATTTGGAGCAGGACTCACTTGGGCAAGCTGTCTAATCAAGTGGTAAGATTATCGAATCAATTCTTAACTAGGAATGATTATAGATACCCATTGTCACCTAGCGTCAAAACAATTTAAAGGTGACCTTGATGAAGTCATAGAAAGAGCAGAGCGTGACAAGATATCAAAATTAATATCTATAGGGACCGATCTTGAGGATTCAAAGGAATGTATAAGAATTGCAAATATACATGACTCTGTTTATGCAACAGTGGGCATTCACCCTTGCTCAGTCACTGATATAAGTGAAGAAAATTGGCTTCAAATTATTTCTGATCTTGCTAATTCAAATAAGGTTGTGGCTGTAGGCGAAATTGGCTTGGATTTTTTCCATCCCGCGCCTTCTGGTTGGGATGAAGAGTCATACAGGAAAAGACAAAAAGATTTTTTTATTTCACAATTAGAGCTAGCAGTAGATTTAGGCATTAATGTAGTCATTCACCAAAGAGACAAAAGCAATGAATGCTGGAACGACATAAAAAAAATAATCGCTCCTTTCAAAGGTAAATTAAGAGCTGTATTTCACTGCTTTACTCATAGTTGGGAATCCGCAAAGCCTTTAATTAATGACGGACATCTCATATCCTTTACAGGTGTAGTAACTTTCAAAAATGCCTCAATTATTCAAGAATGTGCATCACAATGCCCTGACGATAGTTTTATGGTTGAAACAGACTCTCCTTATCTTGCCCCCATCCCATTCCGAGGTAAAAGGTGTGAGCCTATGTATGTAAAAAACACTACAGAGTTTATCGCCAACTTGAGAGGAACAAGTCTTGAAAAGATTGCACATTGCACCAGCCGGAATGCTGATTCTTTTTTTAACTTTTAAGAATTTAAACTTTAAGATTTTCCCCCTCAGATGATGCAATGATGACTGCTCCACAGGAATCACTATAAACATTAACACTGGTGCGAAACATATCTAAAATTCTATCAACTGCATAAATTGCACCAATAGCAGCAAAAGCTCCATCCAACCTTGCATCTTGTACAACAACATTCTGGAGAATAATCACAATTGCAACTAAGCTTGCAGACGGAACCCCAGCAACACCAATACTGGTTAAAAGAGCTAAAACGACAATCGTAAACTGGGCCGAGAACTCCAAAGGAATTCCCATCACTTGAGCTATAAACAACACGGCGATACATTCATAAAGCGCTGTACCATCCATATTAACAGTTGCTCCAAGAGGTAAAACAAAACTTGAAATTCGCTTGGAGACCCCAGCATTTTCCTGCAAGCATTTAAGAGTAACTGGTAAAGTGGCTGATGAAGAAGCTGTGGAAAATGAAGTTAAAAGAGCCTCTTTCATGGCAAAGAAATGTTTTAGAGGGTTCACCTTACCAATCATAAATAGCAAGCAAGGAAGCACTATTATAAAATGAATTCCAAGAGCAATAATAACTGTTAAAACATACTTGCCCATAGAGAGCAAAAATGCTGGTCCTGTTTGAGATATAGTCCATCCCATCAAACCAAATACTCCAATAGGAGCGAGCTTCATAATATACCCAGTAATTGTTATCATCAATTCGTTTAGGCCTTTAATGAGACCAACTAATTGTTGTTTAGCTGTCCCCTCCAAAGCCAATAATCCAAATGCCGTTATCAAACTGACGAATATTAAGGAAAGCATGGATCCATTATCAGATGCAGCATGGATTACATTACTTGGAATCATTCTTTCAATTAAAGAGCCAATTACACTGAATATATTCTGATCATTATCTACACCTACCGCTGACTGCTCCACTGAAGTTCCTTTTTTCTTAAACTCCTCCGCATTGTCCTCCATAAATTTTACAAGATCAGGATTGGGAGAACCGTCGACAAGACCAGGCTTCATCATATTAACAATGCTCAAACCAATAATAATTGCGACTGCACTACTACTTAAGTAATAAGCTAAAGTTTTAAGACCTAATCGGCCAAAGCCCTTCGTTTTATCCCTTCCAGCAATTCCTGCAACGATTGAAGAAAATATCAAAGGAACAATAACCATTTTTAATAATCCTATGAAAACTGTGCTTCCAATAAACTCCATGAAATTGACTATTGGAGAGTCTTTCACTCCCTCACCTTGGGATGCTTGTACTATTGTTCCGACAAGAACCCCTAAAACGAGAGCAGTAAGAATTTGCCAATGTAACTTCAATTTAAACATCCGAATAATCTAGTAATCACTTATGACATGAAAAAGAAATAAAAATATCTATAATTTAATGAGATTTTTTTGACCTTGCCGCTACAAGCGCCCATGATTGTGCAATAGAAGATGAATTCCACCAAAGTTAAAACCCGATTTGCACCCTCACCGACCGGCTATCTACATTTAGGTGGAGCTCGTACTGCCCTTTTTAATTGGTTGTTCGCAAAAAGGCATAATGGAAGTTTTGTCCTCCGTATCGAGGATACTGATGAAGGAAGAAATACAGATGAGGCATGTGAAGCTATTATCAAAGGGCTAAATTGGCTTGGTTTAAATTGGGATGAGGGACCAAGCCAAAATTTTGAAAAAGGTGATTACCATCAAAGCCAAAGGCAGGTAATATATGAAGAATATTTAGAAAGGTTAGGAAATTTAGATTTAATATATGATGAGGGTGGCGCAACGAGGTTCAAAGTACCAAAGGATGAAATTAATTTTTGCGATCAAATTTGTGGCCCGCAGTCAATCAATCTCTCAACTAGTGGAAGCAAAGCATGGGATAAAGATAAGGAAATCGAAATAGAAACTAATCCCGATTTTATAATCCGCAGGCCAGATGGAACGTTTTTATTTCATTTCGTGAATGTCGTCGATGACATTGAAATGCAAATTACTCACATTCTTAGAGGTGAGGATCACCTAACTAACACCATAAAACATGTCGCTTTATTCAATGCCTTTGACATAAAACCACCTATTTTCGCCCACATACCATTAATCCTAAATAATGATGGCTCTAAAATGAGTAAAAGAGACGCAGGATCAGGAATAGAATGGTATAAGGATCATGGATTTTTACCAAAATCTTTAATTAATTATATAGCATTACTTGGATGGTCACCGAAAGATGATAGAGAAATACTCGAGACAAATGAAATAATTGAACTATTCGATTTTGATCACTTAAACAATAGCAACTCTAGATTCGATTTGGATAAGGCTAAATGGATAAACTCACAATATATAGCCAAACTTCAAGATTCAGATTTTCTTAAAGCCGCAAAAGAATATTCAGAGGAAGCACCTGATAAACTAACACTACTAACAAAGTCTCGAATAAATTGCTTATCTGAAATACCTAATGTATTAGCACCGGTAATAGATGAATCTTTTCCTATTGATGAATGCTCTATGGAGAAAATTCAATCTAAACATGAAACAAAAGATCATCTCAAATCATTAATTGATAAATTTGAAAAAATCGAAAACTGGACCTCGGAAAACATTAAAGAGACACTTCAAAAACACGCTTTAGAAATTGATCAGAAATTAGGGTCTCTCATGTTTCCTCTAAGGGTATGTGCTACCGGAGTCGGTCAGGGAACTGACCTTATGCCGACTCTAGAAAGCATTGGAAAAAATGATACTGTAAAACGGATCAATAAAAGGCTAAGTAAAATTTTTCCCACTAATTCTTCTAATGAATGAACAAAGCCCAGCTTATGAATTAAAACACCTTAAGGAATGGATTGAGAAATCCCCTCCCAATGACCCCCTTGCTGTATTATCGGTTTTTGGGGATCCTGTTAAGCACTCTCTTTCTCCACAAATGCACAACCCTGCTTTGAAAATCTGTGAAATAAATGGAGAATATATAAAAATCAGAGTCCCAGAAGAGAATTTCACTGAGGCCTTAACCCTAATCCGTGAACTTGGCTTTCATGGAACAAACTGCACCATTCCTTTAAAATTTGCAGCATTAAATGCATGTGATCACATAGATAAGGCAGCCCAACGAATGGGTGCTGTTAATACCATAAGTTTTGAAAATGATAAAATAGTAGGATCAAATAGCGATGGCCCTGGTCTGGTGAGAGCAATAAGAGAGGAATTCTCCATTGATATACGTGATCTTCGCGTAATGATACTTGGTGCTGGTGGAGGAGCCGGAAGGGCTGTTGCAATACAATGCGCAATGGAGAAAGTTGAAAGATTGGTCTTGGTAAACAGGACCAAAGATAAAGCCGAAAAAATTGCATCTGAAATCGAATGTGATTTCCTAGATGACAATATCCATAGAGACTCATCGAGACTCAAAGTTAGCGAATGGTCCAACACAGAACTTGCAAATGAAATTGGAAATATAGATCTAATTATAAATGCTAGCCCAATAGGGATGAATAGCTCTGACCCAGATTTGATACCTCAAAATATCTTAGAACCGCATCACCTTGTATATGATATGATATACAGCCCAAGTAAAACAAAACTAATTAGGGATGCAAAATCAAT
>JACETS010000056.1 GCA_013911195.1 Verrucomicrobiales bacterium
ACCTCAATCGTGTAGGTTTGGGTTATCTGACTCTAGACCGTTCCGCACGTTCTCTTTCAGGAGGTGAAATGCAAAGAGTCCATCTTACGACTTGTCTAGGAGCGTCATTAGTTAACACACTATTTGTTCTTGATGAGCCGAGCATTGGTCTTCACCCCAGAGATACGGATCAGTTAATAGATGTCATGCGTGATTTGAGGGATGCAGGGAATACGGTACTTGTTGTGGAGCATGAAGAGAGCGTTATAAGGGCATCAGATCAATTAGTAGACATTGGTCCGGGTAGAGGGGAAGACGGAGGAGAGTTGGTTTTTCAAGGACCTGTAAAAATACCCAAAACTTCATCCAAATCTCTTACCCTAGATTATCTCTCGGGAATAAGAACCATTGAAGTGCCTGAAAAGAGGAGGCCCACTAAAAAAACAAATTGTCTCAGAATTATCGGAGCAAAAGAAAATAATCTCAAAGATATTGATGTCGATATACCCCTTGGTGTTTTTACATGCATTACCGGAGTTTCGGGATCTGGAAAATCCACATTAGTTCACAACGTTATCTACAGAAACTTAATGAAAATTAGGGGGGAGATTACCGACGAACCCCCCGGAATGGTTAGAGCAATTAATGGACATAAAAACGTTGGTCAGATTGTACTAGTTGATCAGTCTCCGCTATCAAAAAATCCGAGATCCACTCCTGTGGTTTATGTTGGAGCATTTGAATTTATAAGAAAATTATTTGCTGAAATACCTGAGGTAAAAGAGGCGGGTCACCTGCCAGGTTTTTTTAGTTTTAATTCTGGAGTGGGCCGTTGTGGTCGTTGTTGGGGGAATGGTTATGAGAAAGTGGAGATGCAGTTCCTTTCTGATATCTATGTCAAATGCTCTGAGTGCGAAGGCAAAAGGTATACGCCTCAGGTCTTACAATTCAAGTTACGGGGGAAATCTATCCATGAAATTCTCGAACTTACAGTGGACTCAGCGATTATATTTTTTAGATCAATAGAGGACAAAAAGGCAGAAAAAGTTGTCATGTTCCTTGAACATTTAACTGAAGTTGGGTTGGGGTATTTACGATTGGGCCAGCCGCTAAACACTCTTAGTGGTGGAGAAAGTCAAAGAATAAAATTAGTGGGACACCTTCTGAAGAAAAGGTCCCAGAAAGTTCAGAAAAATGCTAAGGGGGACCTGCTTCTTTTTGATGAGCCAACAACGGGCTTACATTTTGATGATATTAATGTGCTTTTAAAGGTCTTTCATAAGCTAGTCGACCATGGTCATTCTGTTTTGGTCATTGAGCATAATTCAGACGTTATAAATTGTGCTGATTACGTTATTGATTTAGGACCGGAAGGAGGCGAAGAGGGAGGTCAAATAATATCGGTTGGCACGCCAGAGGAAATTCGTAAAAATAGAAAAAGTTATACAGGTAAATTTTTAACCCACGTTGTAACAGGACCTAAAAAAGAAATATCAAAGGCGAAGTCAGGAAAAGTGATTGAGGCAGCTAATGACAATAGTGAACTAATTAACATTAGAGGAGCCAGAGAAAATAACCTTAAAAATATCTCCCTTTCAATTCCTCACGAAAAATTCACAGTTATTACGGGGCTGTCGGGATCAGGAAAATCAACTCTTGCATTTAATATTCTATTTGCAGAGGGCCAAAGGCGTTTTCTAGATAGCATGTCTGCATACGCTCGTCAGTTCGTTCAGCAAATGGAAAGGCCAGATGTCGATCAGGTTGACGGATTGCCACCGACGGTTGCCATCGAGCAAAGAGTTAGTCGTGGAGGTGGAAAATCTACCGTTTCAACGGTAACGGAAATATATCATTTTTTAAGGCTTTTATATGCCAAGGTTGGGACTCAGTTTTGTCCTAAGTGTGATGTGCCGGTAGAAAAAAAGAGCCATACTTCAATACTAACTACTGTTGTTAATATTCTTAAGAATAGTAGAGCTAAATTATTAGCTCCTTTAGTTAGGGGCCGAAAGGGTTTCCATACAGACACGGCAGAATGGGCCTTGCGACAGGGCATTACAGATCTCTACGTCAATGGTTCAATTGCTAAATCAGAGGGTTTTCAAAAACTAGAGAGGTACAAAGAACATATTATAGATGCCATTGTTGCGGATCTACCGAAAGGACAGAAATCAAAAACTATTTCTGCAGCAATTGACCAAGCCTTAAAGTTAGGTAAAGGCACTGCCAGGTTATTAAAACCCAATGGAGAACTAATTGTACTTAGTACAGAAATGTCTTGTCCAGATTGTGGTGAAGCTTTTGAAGAATTAGACCCGAGATTATTTTCTTTCAATAGTCCTCATGGCTGGTGCCCTGAATGTAGGGGTTATGGACATGTGCCAACACTCAGACCCGATTACGATAGACATGATTCTGCAATCTCCGCTGAATTGGAGGAGGAGATGAAAATGACAAAGGCTAAGAATGTTGAAAAAGAATTATGCTTATCTTGTGATGGAGTACGTATCAATCCTGTTGCCAGAAATGTTAGGATTAATGGAATTTCGATTGATTATTTGTCAAACCTCTCAGTCACAGATGCAATTGATAAAATCAGTAATCTTAAATTTGAGGGAGTACAAAAAATTATTTCTAGGGATATTATCAAAGAAATTCATCAAAGGCTGACATTTCTTGGTGAGGTGGGCCTTGGATATTTGGGGCTTAATAGAAGCGCGACGACACTGAGCGGTGGAGAGAGTCAAAGAATACGCCTAGCTGCCCAATTAGGTTCTAACTTGAGGGGTGTCCTTTATGTTTTAGATGAACCGACGATAGGGCTTCATCCAAGAGATAATGATAAATTACTTGGAACGCTTACGAAACTCAGAGACCAAGGAAATAGTCTAGTAGTTGTTGAACATGACGATTCTACCATTCTTAAATCTGATCACCTCATAGATTTAGGCCCCGGTGCTGGGAATGGAGGAGGAGAGATAGTTTATGAAGGACGATTTAAATTCGGGCAAAAAAAATTAACAAATCAGAAACAATCTCCTACATTGAAAGCACTTCACGAAAAGGTTAAACATCCGATTCGTGGTTCCCGAAGAAAATTACCAAAAAAAGGTTCACCTGATTGGATAGAAGTAAAAGGGGCAAATGTAAACAATCTTAAAAACTTGGACATTATGATTCCTGTTGGAAGGTTGACTGTTCTTACGGGAGTTTCAGGAAGTGGCAAAAGCTCTCTTATGCGAGGAATCCTTAAACCAGCTTTTGAATCAACTAATGATAAAAAAGCCAAAAAAACGATCCAAAAATGGAAAAGCATTAAAGGGACAGAACATTTTGTGGCAGCTTATGAGGTAGATCAGAGTCCCATTGGAAAAACAAGCAGGTCTACGCCTGCTACCTACGTTAAAGTATTTGATGAGATAAGAAAATTGTTCGCTTCCGTTCCGGAGTCAAGGATCAGAGGTTATGATGCGGGCCATTTTTCGTTTAACACTGCGGGTGGACGTTGTGAGGCATGTGGAGGAAACGGGCAAATAAAACTTGAGATGAATTTTCTTCCCACTACATGGGTCCAATGTGAAGAGTGCAAAGGTGCAAGATACAATACAGCCACTCGAGAAATTTATCTAAACGGAAAAAATATTTCTGATGTGATGAACATGAGCGTTTCTGAGGCCTGTGAGTTCTTTAAGTCACATCCGAAGATAATTACTACACTCGAACTTTTACGAGATACTGGACTAGGCTATTTAAGTTTGGGCCAACCAAGCACCACGCTAAGTGGAGGAGAAGCTCAGAGAATAAAATTAGTTGCAGAAATCCGTAAAGGCCAAGGACGAGCCAAGGCTGCAATCATGAAGGGTAAGACGAGAAACAATGCCAACCTTTACTTGATTGAAGAACCAACCATTGGCTTACACCAGAATGATGTGATTAATTTGATTGAAGTTCTACATGCTCTAGTAGAGGAGGGTCATACAGTTGTCGTCATAGAACATAATCTTAACATCATGGCTGAAGCAGATTACATTGTCGATATGGGACCCGAGGCTGGACCAGATGGCGGGAAAATTGTTGCAAAGGGTCCCCCTGAAATCGTAATTAAGTCTAAGAAGAGCAAAACGGCAAAATTTCTTAAAGATACCTTAACTTTTTAAAATTATTCGCTAATAGTGGAGAAAATTTTAGATTTAATTGGTATAAATCGTGCGATAAATGCATGATAATTTCTTAGAAACAGCCAATTTTTAGTTAAAATGATAAAAATTGCGGGAAATATCAATTATTTAGCTTATCTGTAATAATTTTAAGATTTTTTTCTAAAAATGTGACTTTTTCGTTTTAATGATCATCTAATTAGTAAATCATGGCTACTGGAACATTGACTATATCAACTGACCTAATGAATTCTTGGCTGCTCAAAAGACTGCGGCCAACGTCCTCACCTCTTGCCCGGACAAGTGAGGCCGTTGCGTCCTCTGCTTTGTCTTCAAAGGAGAAAGAAATCGTTGAAAATCAACTAACCGTTGAACAAGAAATTCAAGTTCTTGCGCATGCAGCAAATGAGCTTAAGGAAGCCTATGATCAAGTCATCGCAGGTCTCAATAATATACATGGCCGTAAACTAGATGAATTAAACGAACCTTTTTTTCAAAGACTTGGAGCTTTAGTTGAAGCTCTTCAGTCTAATGATATAGAAACTGCAAGGGATTCAGCAAAGCGTTTAACGCTGTTGATTACTGAAATGCAGTCAAACATACCTGCATGGGATTTTGTCCGAGCACTTCAAATTTTGGCAGATCGTTGCCAAGTCCTAGATAAATAATTAGGCTAGTGAAATAAAAAACCTCTCGCATCATCAAATGACACGAGAGGTGATTTAAAGCTGATAAGTAATCAGTAATTTATTTGGTTACCTTCATGACCCCGTTCATCACAGTCCAGTGACCAGGAAAAGTACAAACGAACTCGTAATCCCCAGGATTGGTAGGAGCAGTAAATTCAATTACTTCTGTTTGACCGGCTTCTAACATTTTTGTGCCATGAAGGATTTTGGAATTTTCAGGAGCTTTCTTAACAGCATCTGCACCCATGGCAATCGCTTGATTACCAATTTCCGCTTTAGATCCAGGCTCAACAATTAGTAAATTGTGTGGTATGACATCAGGATTAAAGAATGTGATTTTCACCTTACTACCGGCCTTAACAGAAAAATTTGTAAGATTAAATTTAAGTTGGTGAGGAACAGCAGCAACTTCCACTGAAGTCATGTTTCCATTAACAACAACCTTGGGTTCAGGAGCTTTTTCCTCTTTGACTTTGGCTAATTCACCACCGCCACGGGTAAAGTCCACATTATAAAGGTAATGTTGAACGGTCAGTGCAGCTCTACGAACATTAAGATCCGAACTTGTTTGTAATGTTCCCATGAGCTTGTCATCTTGAACGTTATGAGCTTGCAAAACCCATAAACCCTCAAGCATGTGATGAGCTTCATTTGCATTGTTCGCATCAAAATTAGATACCCATTTCTTGACTGCTTTAACAACTTGATCTGTTGGATGTTCACTTAATTCAATTCGTGTTCTGTATCTTACTCCGTCAATTGGATGTTTAAGGTTTTCAAGAAGAACTTCAATAGGCTCTCCATCGATTGAAACAGGCTTTTGGAGTGGCTTCTTGGTGTACACCATTCGATAAACTCGACCATGGTTATGGTCACGCTTTGGATCACGAATATTATGCTGCATATGGCCAATGATGACATTGTGCCAGTCAGAAATATAAAGTGCACCATCTGATCCAAAATCTGCATCTGAAGGTCTTACATTTCGATCATCAGAAACAAAAAGGTCACCAAGGGGTTGTCCATTAACTTCACCGTTATCAGGATTTCTTGTAAGCTTGTAATGTTTCAGTCCAAGAAAACCAATGGTATTACAAAGCATGAATGCTTGTTGTTTTTCGTCTGGAAAATTTGCACTTGATATAATTCCACTAGACGCAACTGGTCTAACTTCTTTTTTAAGTAAGCTTCTCATCCCAAAACCGTTACCTTTTGGAACGACTTGGTATGATCTGCCACCGGTTCCATCAGTAGCATAGTGATATCCCCATCGATCGAATGCAATTCCGTGAGGGTTAGGACTATTACCAGCATGCTGACTGAAAGTGAACGTTCTTGGATTAAATCGATACATGGCTGAGGCGCCGGATTTATGCGGTGTAGTCCAAGGTGTTTCAACATTACTAACGTGAAAAACCCCTCTTTGATAATATAGTCCTCCGTCAGGACCGTACTGGAAGTTATTCATAGCATGATGAGTATCTGCAGAATCAATTCCTCCAAGCATTTTAATTTTCACGTCGGCGACATCATCACCATCGGTATCTTTTAGGAACCAAATATCAGGCGCAGAACCGACAAGGACACCACCATTCCAAAACTCAAATCCTGTAGGATTGTGAACTTTTGCAAAAGTAATAGCTTTATCCGCGATTCCGTCCCTATTTTCATCTGGTAAGATAATCAAACGGTCTTCCATTTCTTTGAGAGGCTCCCATTTTGGGTAAGTTTGCCATGCAGCGACCCACAATCTTCCTTTAGTATCAACTGACATCTGTACCGGGTTGACCATCTCGGGGAACATGGTTTCGTCTGCAAAAACATTAACTTTGAAACCGTCAGGCACTCGTAATTTTTTCACAGTTTCTTGAGGGCTAAGATAATCAGGATTGCCTTCCTTACTCTTATTAGAGCTTCGACTTTTGCCTCCGATGTTAGACTTAACTGGTACGGGTGCAGGAACATTAGAATCATCAACTTTGAAATTAGACCCAAGAGCAGTTGCCCAGATTTTTGGATCACGGTTGGCGGTCATTACATCCAACATTTTAAGCTCATGCTTGAGGACATCAGCGTTCGATTGACCATCGACAAATCTTAGTCCAGAGCGACCACCCCAAACATCATTACCATCGGTTGCTCTATATCTGTTGTACCAGTGCCAGTTTTTATCAACAACATCACTACGAAGCTTCTCAAGGTCATTGCCGGCTTTAACCGATTTTCCTAGAAGAGCTTTAGCTGCAATCTGAGCAACGTGGCGATTACCTAATTCATTGAGGTGAACTCCATTAATTGTAAGGGCTTCGTCAGAATCAGCATAAGCTGCTTTAGTCGTATTAAATAAATCCACAAAACTCGCACCTGTCTTTTCTGCAACTGCTTGAATTCCTTTAGTGTACTGGGCGAGTCGAACATTGTTAGCAGCTCCATCAGGAAGGTTAGGGCTATTTAAATTTTCATGCGCGATTGGAGAGAACAACACAAACCTCGGATCCGATTTTCCATTAGGTTTGAGCTTTTTATAATTATCGATCATGGCGGACAAATCATTCATGAATGACTCAAGTCCATTTTCACCCTTAAAAGATTCGTTGTATCCAAAGAATACAAAAATGACATCGGCTTCACATATTTTAAGATATGTCTCTGGTGAGGGAAAACCTTGATTTCTTGGTCTTTCCTTCACAGTGTCGCCTGTGAAACCTAGGTTTCGGAAAATGACTTCTTGCCCCTTCAGTTCACTTTGCAAAACAGCCTCGAACCAACCATCATGATTGAAACGATCTGGCAAGCTATTACCGATGAGGCAAACGTTATCACCTTTTTCAAATTTAAAAGCCGCATTAGCGACTACGGAACTAATGATGAGTGAGACGGCCGTAAAAAAGGCCATAGATAATTTTAGCATGTTGGTTTTATACTACCAAAGAGGGTCTGGTGTTAACTAAAACTATTTAAAAAAGTGATTTTTTTTTATTTAATAGGGTTAATTTCGTTTTTTCTTGTCCAAAAAAAGCTATTTTAAGCTCCAAAAAAATATAAAATGCCAAAAAATAAACTTTTTTTTAGTTTCTCCATTCTGGCCTCATTATTTCTCAATCTTTCAGAGGGCAAACCAAACATCATTTTTCTATTAGCTGATGACCAAGCTACAATATCTATGGGCTGCTATGGCAATGAGGATGTTGTGACTCCAAATTTGGATCGTTTATCCCAGAGAGGACTTACTTTTGATAACCATTATGTAACAACGGCAATATGTATGGCTAGCCGTGCGAGTATTTTGACTGGTAAATATGAATACCAACATGGTTGTAACTTTAATAAAGGAAAACTTGGTGATCAGGACATAGAAAACAGTTATCCTTCAGTGCTCAAAAATGCAGGGTACATAACGGGCTTCGCCGGAAAATTTGGTATTACTTTAAAAAGTGGATCACCTGAAGCGCTTTTCGATTACTGGGGTGGTGGCCCTGGTCAAACAAGTTATGTAACACAAAAAAATGCATCTATGAAAAAATATGCAAAGAATTATCCTCATTCAACAATTTCATATGGAGCATTTGGTCGTGACTTTGTTAATGAAGCATCTAAAGCAGGAAAGCCTTTTTGTTTATCAATTAGTTTTAAGGCACCTCATATGCCTGACACCCCAGATAAAGAATATGACCATGTTTACAAGACCATGACCTTCAAGAAGCCTGCAAATTATGGCAGAGAATATTCTAAACACCTGAGTGAACAAAGTAAACAAGGCCGCCAATGGGAGAGGTGGGAAACTTGGGGCTACAAAGATAACTATGATCATGTGATGCAAAAATATCACCAACTAGTTCATGGAATTGATCAGGCTACGGGAATGATTCTTCAAGCTTTAAAAGAAAGCGGTGTAGAGGATAACACCATAATTATATACACTTCAGATAACGGGTTTCTTTGTGGATCTCATGGTTATGGATCAAAGGTCCTACCTTACGAAGAATCCGTTAGGGTCCCGATGATCATATATGACCCGAGAATGAAAACTAGAAACCAAGGGAAAAGGATTGCTTCATTGACAGCTAACATTGATATCGCGCCTACCATCATTGAGTTGGCTGGTCAAAAGCGAGTTCCTAGCTCACAGGGAATAAGCCTTCTCCCACTTATTGATGGAAGTCAGAATGAGTTGCGTCATTCACTGGCGATAATGAATTGTTGGGGGCCCGTGGAGTCTCAATATTTAGGTATTGTGACGAGAAAATGGAAATACATATATTGGTTTTATGGAGAAAAAATGATTCCTCAAGAGGAACTCTTTAACATGAAAACAGATAAGAATGAGTTCATAAATGCTGCTAAAAATGCGAAAGATCAAAGTAGCTTAGAAAAAATGAGAGTTCTTTACGATCAAGAAATCAATTCCTTTAAAAAACAATCAGCTCCGTCACATCAAATATATGGGTCCCTTTTTGATAGAACTATTCCTTGGCTAAATAAGCGACAAATGATTCCAGCCATAATTAAAAAATAAAAAAACCGTAGGATCTATTAATCAGTTAAGCTATCATCTATCTTTAATAGCTATGGGTAGAACCAACCTAAATTTAAAGAGTTTATTGTTTAGTCTTCTGGCTTTGCTAATTGCTATAGGTTGTACAACAACAGACAACCATTTAACGAGTGGCAAAAAAGCCAGTAAAGCTGGAGGTCAAAAAAATCAGCTTGTTACACCTAAACAAATGTTTAATGAGATTAGGGTCGTTAAAAGGTTTATCCCAAGAGGCCGTCATGGCCGTAAGTATATTAGGCCCATGAAGCCGCGATATATTACTGTTCACTCGACACAAAATTACAGCGGTGACGCTTGGGACCATGCCCGAGCTCTTCAAAGAGGTAAACTTAGGGCACCTAAAAGACGAAATGGCAATAGGATTGGCTACTTAACATGGCATTTCACTATTCAAGAAGATGTAGTCTTGCAGCATCTACCCACTAATGAACAGGGTGAACATGCTGACTTTAATGGTCCTGGTAATAATTACTCAATCGGTCTTGAAATGTGTGAGCATCGCGGGAATAGCAGACAGGAGACCCTTACAAGGACCGCTAAACTTTGTGCTTCTCTAATGTACCAATACAATATTCCTCTTAAAAATGTTGTGCCGCATCAACACTGGCCTCGGAAGGGACTAAAGCCGGAACACAAGAATTGCCCACATTTCTTAATGACCAATGGTAGACCGGGAAGAAAGTGGCGGCAATTCTTACAATCTGTTAAGCTCGAGTATAATCGTATTTATATTCCCGAAGAAGTTGCTGATCTTTGAACATAAATAAAAAGATAATAATGTTTGAGTTAAGAATTCTCTATTTTTTTTGTATCTGTTCTTTGGTAACTTTTGAGGCACGTTCAGAGCAAAGAGCTTTATGTGATATATGGGAAGAGGATATACCTGTCATGGCGCATCTAGCCGTTGCTATGGATGGCACCGTATTGCTTTTTAGAGAGCAGCGAGAAAAAAAACGTATTGAAGTCAAACGTAGCAAAGACGGGGGAGTATCATGGTCTGAATATAAATCTGTCGGGAACCGGATAAAAATTGAGGATGATATGTCAGATGATGGGCGATACAAAGGTGATCATGTTGGGTGGACGGAATTGGCCAATGTTACCGTAGATGAAAGTACTGGTGATGTGATGGCTTTTGGAGCTGGACTGAAACCGGTAGAATATCTTTACAGAAGCAAAGACCATGGATTGACTTGGGCTAAGGAAAAAATTGAGATTAAACCTGATAAGAATGGATGGTATGCGACTACCTATTGTTGTGACCCAGGAATCACGATCCAACATGGAAAATATAAAGGCCGTTTGCTAATGCCATCACAAGTATTTGTTGGACCAATAAACTCTGATGGTTCTAGGATATACCTGAATAAAGGTCAGAACCGAAAATATTTTGGTAAAAGATACAGTAATGCTCTATACAGTGATGATGGCGGTAAAACATGGCTTCATAGTGAACCATTTCCTATTTTTGGCACCTCAGAACCTTCTCTTTGCGAGCTTAATGACGGAACGATTTATTACAATGCGAGGACCCATTTTAGAAAAGGAAATAAGCAAGTTGGCCATAGCCTTGATAGTGGCGAAACCTGGGTAAATGCAAAAGAAGACGACGAATTATTTGATGGTCCACCTGATGAATATGGATGTAAGGGAGCCGTAGTTAAGATACCCAATAAAGATAAAGATATAATTCTCTTTAGTGCACCAGGAAGGCGTGACAAACGTGATGACATTACAATTCACTTAAGCATGGATGGAGGTGAAAGTTGGCCAACAAAACGGATTCTAAAAGTTGGCCCAGGAAATTATACATGGATGGCAGTCGGGCGAAAAGAAACTCCGAGCGAGGGAATGATTTACTTGGTGTCCAATAAGGATTGGATGGCTAGGTTCAATTTGGATTGGGTTTTAGAAAAAAATTAGATGCCATTTAAAAATATATAAGCGGTCATCAATTATTAAGCATCTAACCATCAAAAATCAGGCATAACGTCATTAGCTTACGTTGGATAACTTTAGATATTAGAATTCAGCGGAAACTGTAAAGAAATGGTGTTCGCTTGTATTTTGGGTTTTTCCAGTGGGGTGATACAAGCGGACACCTACAGTTCGTGAGTTCTAATTTTATGGACGAGAGAATAATAGAGTTAAAAAGAAAAGCAAATAACGGGGACGTATATGCTCAAACTTATTTAGGATATATTTATGAGGTTGGTAAAGGAGTAAGCAGGCGGATGAATGAATCCGCAGAGTGGTATTTTATGGCTGCTAAAAGTGGAAATCGCTATGCAATAGATGCCCTAGAGAGTATGCGAAAATCTTCGGAAAAAATTTAATTAAAATCTATCAAGGCTTATTGGTTTCTTTATTGAAATCATCCAAACAATCTGTTTTATCGGGTTCTGATTCATTCGCTCGCTTAAGGTCATTTAATCCATTATTGTCCTTATAGGGTCCAATCTTGTTATGAACCTCGACCCTATCAAGAACTCCAATTTCAGAGCCGTCGGCGTTGAAACCAATGGATTCCAATAATAAATTTTTATCTTTAATGGTTACTAGAGAGTATTGATTAAAGAGTCCACCAATAATTGGTTTAGGCTTACCTAATACACCGGGAGAGCTTTCTTTAGCCCAACCACCTTTAACATCGTGTGCCCCTCCAACTATCATATGTTCCCAATCACGAATTATTGGTTCACCATGATCAAGCCATGCGCCTCCACCTGAAAGCACGTAGTGAACATGATTTAATTTACCGCGTTCGTATTCGTGTGTGTGTCCACTAAAACAGAAATTCACGTTATATTTTTCTAATAGAGGAACGAGCTCGTTACGAAGGAAGGCACTACCATCAATCCAGCGTTCACAAAATGGAGGAACGTGAATGGCGACAAACCGAAACCGAGCATTGACAGCCTTGGGAGAAGAAAGTTGTTTTTCTAGCCACCCGCTAGAGATGTCCACATTCTGGCTAACATGATCAATACAAACATAAAAACAGTTAGAATAAGTGAATGTAAATGATCCATGACCAGGTGAATAACCAGGACGAAAGCGAGAGGGCATATCGGACGCAAGCCTTAATGGAGCCCTTGGGTCGCTGGCATCATGATTGCCCCAGGCCGCGTACCATGGCACTGAAGTACCTAGGTAGTAGGCAACTCTGTCCAAATAAAATTTTCGGGTATCATGGTAACTCGCACCATCTTCTGCTAAATCACCTGAGGTAAGTCCAAAAGCGACCCCAGAATTAACCATGTGTTTCATCATGCTGATTGTGGGTTCAAGAGGATTAGCAGACCATGCTCCTCGATTATGACCTTGGCTATCGGACCATACAGAAAATTTAAAATCAACCTCTGAGTCGGGAGCTGTATCAAAATGGGAAACCTTACTGTGAGGGGTTCCTTTGATTGATCTGATCTGATAATGGTAGTGCGTTCCAGGTTCCAGGCCACTAATCAAAGCGCGATGGAAATAGGTGCCGCCGCCGCTGTGCACGCTGACCATTGGCACTGTTTTGTCTAAACTATCGCCCTTGCTGTATGCAACCATTAGATCTGCAAGATCTGAACTCTCGGTCATGATCACAATGCGGTCAGTTGATGCGTTCTGCAGGTAGGGTGGTGTAACAATCTTTATTATTGGTTCCCCAGTAACCTTAATAGACTGAACAGTAACCCATTCGGATATAGATCCATTTTTATCTACGGCTCTTAATTTTATAGGATAAGCGCCAGGTCTTTTCCATATATGGTTTAAAGCGAATGCATTCTTAGCAGAATCAAATTCAGAAGTTGAATAGGAGCCATCTCCCCAATCTGATGAGATTTGTACTGAATCATTTTCAGGGTCACTAACTTTGAATACGAAATTATAGGAATCACCTGTCTTTCCAGAACTTGGACCAGCTGGTTGTGCGGTGATTTTTGGAGCCGAATTTGATGGCTTATTTTTTCCACAAGAGACTACCAAATTATCAATGGCCCACCACCAGTTATTATCTGCCTTTAGGTATGCAAATTCGATCACTAATTTAGCTGCCTTAGT
>JACETS010000057.1 GCA_013911195.1 Verrucomicrobiales bacterium
AAAAAGCCAATGCATGATGCAAAAGCAAAAGCAGTTATTATGCTATTTATGGAAGGGGGACCCAGTCAAGTTGATACATTTGACCCAAAACCAAAGCTTGATGAAATGCATAAAAAGGATTCCAATAGAACCGCAGGGCTCGCTACGGGATCACGTTTCTTTGTAGGCAGTCCATTTGGTTCAAGAAAAGTTGGTGAATCTGGATTAGAAATGAGCGACCAATGGGTTCACCTTGCAGACCCAGATGTTGCCGACGAATTATGCAATTATAGAGGCTGTCAGGCAGAATCGTTAAATCACCCAGAAGCTTTATTTCACATGAATACGGGAAGCAGACTGGGAGGTGATCCTGCTATAGGATCTTGGGTTAATTATGGTCTTGGATCCGTAAATCAAAATTTACCGGGATATGTAGTGATGAGTGAATTGGCTCTTCCTCAAGGTGGTTCAAGAAACTGGCACAATGGCTTTCTTCCTGCTCACTATCAAGGCACAAGATTAAGGCCTACAGGTTCGCCTATTCTTGATTTAAATGCTCCAAATCACAAAAACAGGATGCACCAAAGGAGGGCATTGGACGAACTCGCATTCTTAAATAAGCAACATTCAGCAAAATACCCAGAACATGATGATCTTGCTGCACGTATGGAAAATTACGAATTGGCATACCGAATGCAGATGGAAGTGCCTGATCTTATGGATTTGAATAAAGAACCTGAATCCATAAAAGAAGATTACGGACTTAACGAAAAACATACATCCGCTTTTGGAAAACAATGCTTAATGGCAAGAAGACTAGTTGAAAAAGGAGTAAGATTTGTTCAGATTTTTTCTGGTGGATGGGATAGTCATGATTATCTTGAGAGAGGGCATTCTTCAAGAATCAAAAGTGTTGATAAGCCAATGGCTGCTTTGATCAAAGATCTTAAACGAAGAGGGATGCTGGATTCAACTTTAGTTATTTGGACAGGTGAATTCGGAAGGACTCCTGATAACAACCGAAGAGGTGGGGTTTATGCTCTTGGTAGAGGGCATAATATTGATGCAATGACTATGATGTTAGCTGGGGGGGGTGTGAAAAGAGGAGCCATAGTGGGCTCGACAGATGACATAGGCAGTAAAGCCACCGAAGTCGTCCATCCAATTAGAGATCTACACGTTACCATTCTTCATTTGCTAGGTTTGGATGATAATAGGCTTACCTATTTTCATGGGGGTAGATATAAGCAATTGTCGCAGTTTGGGGGTCAAGTCATTAAAGATATTATTTCCTAAATCAAAACTTTCTAAAAATATGAAATCTTCAATAAAATTTCTAATCACTCCATTAATTCTAGTTCTTGCTTCTTGTAGTAATCCGGCAGACTCAACCGTCGATGCAAAAATTGCGGAAGCGGCGGAAGCAGCAACCTCCATTGACGGGACGACCTACATTTTCTCTAAAGATTCCACGATTGGATTCATTGGTTCTAAGGTTACAGGAAGCCGAGAAGGTGGATTTAAAGAATTTACAGGCAGCTTCGATCTCAAAAATGATGATCCTCAGTCAGGTGAATTTACCATTGATATGAATTCAACATGGTCTGACGATGACCGACTCACTAAACACTTAAAGGCACAAGATTTTTTTGATGTCGAAAATTATCCCGAGACAAAATTTGTAGCGACAAATTTCTCAAAAGGATCCGAAGGAAAATACGAACTTTCAGGCAATTTGACGCTTCGCGGAGTAACTAAAAATATTACTTTCCCGACTCAAGTAACTCATAATAATAACTCCGTAATATTGAAAGCAAAGTTTGATATTAATAGACAAGATTTTGGAATCAGCTATGCAGGAAAAGTAGATGACCTCATTCGTGATGAAGTTATAATCAAACTAAACTTGATTGCTCAATCTCAATAAAAACACCTCGATAATCTATCTAAAGGGTTATCAAAATATTTAATCGAAAAATTATTGAGTATTATTTAAATAAAAATCTCCTAAAATTTCTCCCAACTGAACAATGCCTTCAGTTGAAATAACTAATTTTTTTGCCTGAGGAACAAGATCAAACGCCTTAATGTGAAAGAGATGATTATCATCCTTAACCATTTTCTCTATTTCTGAAACAACATTTATCCTATTAAGACTCTTGTCATCTGTTGGCGGTTGTTGACTTAAGTACCAATCCAATTCTTCATTTCTCAGATCCTTACGACTCTGTTCAACTATTGAACTAATCCACCTAGGTGCGTTAGTTCGGTGGGGTCCAAAAGACATGTCATTTTCCCCGATATGATAAAAAATCCCTTCTAACTTTACCTCGTTTCCTTTTTCACGAATCTCGCTGATTGACTCCTTTATGAATCTAATGAATTTATGATATAAGTTACGAGATTCGGCCATACTTCCTTCAGGAGTCCAATCTATAATTTGAGATCCACTATGAGTAAACTTTGCAATTGCAAAGTCTCCAATATCTTTTTTATCCAGAAAAGATCCGAAACTTAACTCAGGACCAAAGCTACTATAATAATCAACCAAACCCAATGGTTCCCATTCTTTAGAAACTTTGTAACCACCTCCTAAACTATATTTGTAGGCAACATCTAAATTATTATCTAAAAGTAATTTTTTATTTTTTATCCTTTTAAGGTCATCACTAAAGGCTCTCTCCCCTTCCATATTTCGATGACCAGCCATTATAAATAATTTCACAATACCGCTTTTTGTATAAGGCCATTTATTAAGTTTTCTTGAATCACTTTCAACTTTACCTAAAGAACTTAAATATGCGTTGGCATAATTAATACCATGCTGCAGCTGGCCCAAAGTACCGTAATGATAATGAAGACCGACTCCACCCCCTATCTCAACGCCAATATGAGCTGTTGGCACATATTCTGCCAAATCGTCAGATTCTGTTACCTGTCTCTGACCTTTACTAATCGCAAACATTCTAGGCCTTAGATCCATCCCCCATATCGTCTTAGTACAAAGTTCACCAACATAAAATTTAAGATTAGGAACTCCTAAATCCTGACGCCATCTTTTGAGAAAATTTTGAAGATTATCTCCATAGTTCTTCATATAATCTTCATTGAACATGTCATTCTCACCTTGATGCCACATGAAACCCTCAATTTCATAATCGATATTTTTTTTCTTTAATTCATCAAGAGCGTTTTTAACTAAAGTCAAAGCGAGAGGATACATTTTGAATCCTGAGGGTTTATCAGGGTTCCAATCCCCACCAAGATGAGTGCCCCCTGCAGCGCATTTAATAATAGCAACTGGCTCATTGATGGTGGTAGCGACCTTTCTCGCAAAACTGATCTCAGGACCAACCACATTATTGACCGGTTTGAGTGATTCCCATCCCTCAGATTTAAACTTTTTCTCACGCCCAATAGAATAATAAAACATATTGTCTTGCTGCTCTTTTCCGTATCCCACATAGGGAGGAAAATCGTCTATTGCTTTCACATTAGAATCCGAACCAACCATATTAGATTGACCCGCGAAGATAAAAACTTTCAATTTCCCCTCAGCGTTAGATGCCTCTGAAAACAGAACAATTGATAGACCAATCAATAAAGAGGTAAGATATTTTTTCATACCTCAGAAAACACTCTTTAATAAAATTTTACCAGTAATTTTAATTATTAGAAACTGAATGAATTAGAAATGCATATTCCATTGCCAACTCACGATACTTATCAAATCTACCTGAGGCGCCTCCATGTCCTGAATCGAAATTAGTCTTCAGCAGCAGTATATTATTATCGGTTTTTTTAGACCTTAATCGAGCAACCCATTTTGCTGGCTCCCAATACTGTACCTGTGAATCATTAAATCCTGTAATCACTAACATATTTGGATAATCAGCCGCTTTGACATTATCATAAGGAGAATAACTGAGCATATACTCAAAGACTGCTTTTTGCGAAGGGTCTCCCCATTCGTCAAACTCTGCTGTAGTTAAGGGGATTGACTGATCAAGCATTGTTGTCACACAATCCACCCAAGGAACTTCAGCTATAACCGATGCAAAAAGCTCAGGCCTTTCGTTAACAATGGCACCCATTAACAATCCCCCGGCACTGGCACCGCTAGCACATAATTTTTCGTTAGAAGTATAATTGTTAGTAATTAAATATTCTGCACAATCAATGAAATCATTAAAGGTATTTTTTTTATTCATTAATTTACCTGACTCATACCAGGCTCTACCCATTTCCTGACCTCCACGAACATGGGCAATAGCAAAAGCAAAACCTCGATCGAGAAGACTAATTCTACTACTTCTAAATGAGGGTTCACTACTGTAACCATAAGCTCCATAGGCGTATAGAAGCAGGGGATGATTTCCATCCTTAGAAAAAGTATTCTCTTTGTATATAATTGACAATGGTACAGATAAACCATCCCTAGCAACAACCATATGTCTTTCTGTTACATAGTCCGAAGGATCATAATTATTGAGAACAGTTTGCTTCTTAAGAATACGTCTTTCCTGGGTTCTTAAATTATATTCAAACAAGGTTTCAGGAGTTTTGAGTGAACTGAAACCCAAGCGAACCCAATCTGCATTTGACTCCAAATTAACATCTATCCAAGCTGTGTAAGTTGGTTCTCCAAAATCAATTTCATCAATTGTCCCTTCTTGTTGATTTATAATTCTCAATTTAACAAGTCCATTTTCTTGATCTTCAAGAACAATAAATTCTTGAAAAACCTCAAAATCATTCAAATGAATTCCATCTCTCTGAGGCAGAACTTCCTTCCATTCCGATCGTGATGTCTTTTTTTCAGTAGCAGACATCAGCCTAAAATTCTCTGCTTCTAAGTTAGTACGAATATAAAACAGATCATCAATATGATCGATATCGTACTCAAGGCCTCTGACTCTCTGATCAAACAGTTGAAACTCGTCATTGGGCTTCATGGAATCGATAAATCGATATTCATCGGTCAATGTTTGACTGGATCCAATGATTACATATTTACCGGATTTCGAAGTATAAACATAACAATGAAAAGTTTCGTCTTTTTCTTCATAAACTAATACATCTTTGTCTGATGAATCTCCTAATTGATGCCTCCAAACCTGAAAACTTCTCAAAGTCTCAGGGTCTTGTCTGGTATAAAAAAAAGTTTTACTATCAGCAGCCCATGCATGACCACCGTCAATAGATTTAATTGTATCTTTAAGTACCTTACGTTTATTTACATCATAAACTTTGATGGTTCTGAACCCCCTAGCACTGACGTCAGTAGAAAAAATAACTAGGTTCTGATCGGGACTAACGTCCCCTTGATCAAAATCGTAATACTCATGGTTTGATGACATTGCAGCAACATCGAATAGAAGCTCTTCGTTATCACTCTCCTCATCTTTTCCGCGTCTGTAATACTTCGTATAATCAGATCCTATTTCAAAACGTGTATAATAGACAAAATCTTTCCATGGAATCGGGTAAGACGAATCATCCTGTTTAATTCTTCCTTTAATTTCTTTAACTAAATCAGCCTGCAGTTTTTTTGTTTTTTCAAGAATAAGATTTGTATAATCATTTTCTTCTTTCAGGTATTTAATCACCTGAGGATCTTCTCTATTCTTCAACCAAAAATAAGGATCTTCTCTTGGTAAACCGTGATCGTTATGAACATGCTCCTGTTTATTTGCTATTGGCGCAGATGGACTTTCTGATTCTGCCCCATTCATAAAAATAAGCGTCCAAATAACAGCATTTACCATTCGCTTCCAAGGCCGTGACGGTCAGCAAGTTCCATGAGCTCAGGTCTCATAGGCCATTCGTCAGGCCTTAAACTTTCTGTGTGGCGATTGCTGGCACCCTTCAACATCATACATCCGGTGTTATCACCCATTACAGCGATTTCATCTACCTCAGCTTGACTGAAGGGACTCTCTATTGGCAAAGACCCATATTCTCTAACCAAATCTTCAATAGGTTTAGCGTCATCACCAGCTTCTTGAATAAAAGTTGGTACCACACTACGAACGGGGGCATGAGATAAATTCCAAAGACATGAAAAGTGAAGTTCACTCAAATCATATTTGTCGATAATTGATCTCATCTTATCGACCCTACTCAAACCCTCCTCAACCCATCCGCTTGGCCTATAGGTTCGATGGTCACCATCCCGAAATTTGTGATCCGGTTTCATCGTACCATGAAAAATTCCTCCATAATCAACAACTCTTGTTAATATATTAATGTCCGCATTTTCTGCAGCCTTTAAGCATAATCGACCAGGCCAAGGCTCCAAAGGGTTTAGAATAATCATAGCCCAATCCATCAATTCACCAAATTGTTCAAAGCTATAAATTAGATCAAGAGTAAAACCATTAGCAGGACCTGGAGCGATTCCTAACCTATCAGTAAACCCTGCCACCTTGAGCTCTGACATCGCATCCCATACCGCTGGATCGTTATATCCTTTTTCATCAGGGTTATGAAGCATTACAAGATCAAATTTATTCGCCGAACAATTCTCTAAAGATTTTTCCGCAGCCATCTTTAAGTAGGACGAATACTCGGATGCAGAACGCAAAGATGGATCACTAAATCTTGGATACCCTTTGGAACCCTCTCTTTTTCCTTCATAGATATCATGACCTAGCATTCCGACAAGACAGTACGATTCACGATCAAAGTCGTTGAGGGCTTGCCCAAGAATCTGATCCGCTCTGCCTACCCCGTAAACATCTGAAGTAACGAACGTTCTAATTCCTGAATCATAAGCCAACCTAATTAGCGAAATGAAACGTTCTTCAGTGAGTGACTCACCGAAATGCATGAAACGACCGCCGCTCCATGTACCAAATGCATTATGAGTTAAATCCATGATTCTACTAAAGCAAGATAACCAGAAATATCCAGAATTAGGTGATTATGAAAAATCAATTTTCTCAGAATTATTTACCAAAGACAGAAACCGCGATATTTCTTGTATGCGGTGCACGCCGGTGCTCAAAAAGAAAAAGACCTTGCCATGTTCCTAGAACCATTTGTCCTCCAATTATAGGTACATTTTTATCTACATCTGTGAGACACATTCTAATATGAGAGGGCATATCATCCCCACCCTCATAAGTATGAACAAAATAAGGAGTATCCTCAGGAACCAATTCATCAAAAAATGCATGTAAATCAGTTCGAGCTGATGAATCTGCATTTTCCATAACTATTAGAGAGCAACTCGTGTGTCTTACAAAAACCGTAACGACGCCCTCCTTAATGTCACTTTTAGAGACAATCGATTCAACATCAGCTGTTATCTCATAGGTACCTTTGCCATGAGTATTAACAACAAAACTATCCGTTAAAATTTTCATTCGGAAATACAATACAAATATTTATCGGATCGTAGAAATATTTCACCATTGCTTAGTGCAGGAGTTCCATGAAATTGACTGTCATCACTAGAAATTTTATTGTGAGATATCAGCTTAAATTCTTCATCTGCATTGAATACAAAAGTTCCGCCCCATCTGCTCACCGCATAAATCTTACCACCTGCTAAAATTGCTCCAGCGTAAAAAGGCTTCCCTCTAGAGCCCTTGCCTCTAGCATCTAAACGCTCACGGAATAACATATCTCCTGATTTAGCATCTACACAACATGCGTAACCTGTATCACTCGCCCAATAGAGTCGATTATTCAGATATACTGGAGTCGGAACATAAGATGATTGATTGTCCTCCCAAATCGTTGCCTCTTCCTTAAGCTCCCCTTTTTTACCATCAACCTTAATAGCCGAACGCCGAAGACTCGGATAACCACCAAAAATATAAACTGTTCCATTTCCGAGCACAGGGCTTGGAGAAACATTTCCGGTAATATTAGTTTCGGTAAACCACCTAAGTTTACCCGTTTCGGGATTCATTCCCCAGAGCTCCCCAGGTACAGGTAAAATTAAATCATCTCTTTCTGGAGATAAGTTCATCAGAACTGGTGTCGCGTAAGCCATTTCTAGACTATCAGCCTGTGACTTCCATTTTTGATCACCATTCTCTGGATTGAGTCCATATAGTGTAAGAGATTCTTCAGCTGCACTGACAATAAGAGTATTTCTGTATATTATAGGACTCGCAGCTGATCCCCATTTTCGACGGGTTGACCCAGTGCCCAAACTCTTTTGCCAGAGCTTTTTTCCATCAAGGCTGTAACAATGAATTCCGCTTTTACCCAAATAAACAAAAAGCCTTCCTGAATCAATTAGGGGGGTGTTGGATGCGTAACCATGCTCAACCAAAAAGCCGCTGTAAGGATCCTCAGGCTGAGTTGCTTTAACTGTGTCTTTCCAGATTATAGTTCCTTTTTCTTTATCAACACAAACGATATGCCGTACTAATTTTGAAGGATCTTGATCTCCCGTGGTTACTCCTGAAAAACTCGTTATAAATATTTTATTGCGATATATAACAGGGCTCGAACTTCCCGGGCCAGGAAGTTTACATCGCCACTTTATATTTTTATCTTCACTCCATTGAGTTGGCACTGCCTGGGAACTGATACCTTGACCGTTAACACCTCGAAATCGAGGCCAATCCTCAGCCATACAAACAACGATCAATTCTATGACAAAAAATAGGGAAATAAAAAACTTAGAAATATTCATTTTTATAATTTAGCAACTTAATGAAAAAAATATTGAACTTCAAATTAGTTAATTTCTTAAAAAACTAATGATAGACTTTGAGTCTAATTAATAACAATTCAATGTGTGCTTTTTCCGAAAAACTTCTACCGCTTTTCCCTCAAAGACTTTGAATACCAATGATCATCTCTTCCATATTTTTGCCCTTCTGCAAAAACCTGATCAGGACCACTAGACTGAATAGCATACCCATCATTGGAAAAAAAATATCTATAATCTTTATCCCATGGATCCTTTTGACTCACTGAATCCTTAAGGATAGCAGCAATGGAACTGGGCCCAGCTGATGGCCATGAACCATTCTCTGCGTAATAAGATTCCAATGCTTTACCAATCTTTTCCATTTGATTTTCAACACGTTTGACTTCTTTGCCACCAGAAAAAAATGGGTAAATAAATATCGCGAAAATAAGTATTAGAACAATTCCCAAAGCCAGTCGATTGACGACTGAATTTATACCACTGATAAGATTTTTTATCACTTCAACTGAGTGTTTTTAATTTGATCCAATCGGCTTTACCTCAGCCTCTTCGGTGCCAGGTTCAATACTAGGAACTGAAGGACTGGGCTGATTCACACGGGGAGAATTTTCTATAGGATCATCAGTTTTTTTCTGTTCATTAATTTTAGGAGACGGAAAAACTTCATCGCTAGTTTCATTTTTTCTTAGGCCATCAAGAGCTGAATCAACAATTTTTACATATCCTCTCGATCCACGATAATACCAAATAGTTCTGAAAATATTTGCATCATACGCTGACATTATTACCTGTCCAAGAAGTACTCCTTTAGCGCTCATGGCTGATAAAACCCAAACAGGCTCGTCGCCAAATTCAAGGCTTCTTAATTTGTAATTCACATAATCAAAACCAATTCTTGCAGCACGAGCTTCTTTGATAAGAATTTCAAACGCCTTAGTTGAATCAATCTTAATTTTTTTGGAGGAAGCGAAACCGATAGGTAAATTTTCAGGGTAAAACTTTGAGCTGTCACCTTCATTTATTGACTTTTCTGCATCTACCCGAACTGTTCTCAATCTGAACTGACTTCGCTCATCATTGACCACAATCGTCCATTCTCTAGGTTGACTCTGACCTCGAATTCCGCGCATTTCTACAACCTTATCTGCAAAATATTCACCAAACTGCAATTGAACTCTTTGAAGGGCTTTACTAGATGAAACACCAAGTGGATCATCTTCCTGAGCATTGGAAAAAGCCAAAATTATCGTAAAAATTATCAGGTATATCGTCTTTGGGTCAAAGGTCATTATCTTCATGATGATAGAAATACGTATATTAGGATTCAAATCTTAGCACTTTTTTTATAATAATTACCAAGACATATAATTAAATATGTAAAAAAACTACCACTTATTGATGAGCTCAGGCAAAATAATCCAGAAGTGCAGGAAAAAACTCTAAGTGGAACTATAGAAAGGGTAACCTTTCATAATGAAGAAAACGGCTATTGTGTTTTACGAGTGCGTGCAAATGGCGCAACTAAAGCATTAACTGTTGTTGGCAATTGTGCTGCTCCTAATGCAGGAGAGGATATAGCAGCTAAGGGGGAATGGATTGAGGATGATCAATATGGCACTCAGTTCAAGGCAGATGAAATTAGCACCTCAGAACCCGGTAATCTCGCAGGCATTGAGCGTTATCTTGGTAGTGGATTAATTGACGGAATTGGACCTACTTATGCCAAAAAGCTTGTAGAAAAATTTGGCCCAGAAGTTTTCAACATTATTGATGACCGCTCAAAAAGCTTGGAGGAAGTAGATGGAATTGGACCAAAGAGAAGAAAAGAAATAAAAGCGTCGTGGGAAAAACAGAAATCAGTCAGGCGAATTATGGTATTTCTTCATCAGCACGGTATTAGCACCGCAAGGGCTGTCCGAATTTACAAAACGTATGGTGATGATAGCATCAAAAAACTACGTGAAAATCCATACCGACTTTCTCATGATCTTCATGGAGTAGGTTTTAAAACAGCAGATAATATTGCATCAAAGCTAGGCATCAAATTTGATGACCGTTCAAGAATCGAAGCGGGTATTCAATTCGCAATTCAAACTGCGACCGGAAATGGTCACTGCGCATTACCTGAAAATGAACTAATTGGATCAGCTACTGATCTTTTGGGAGTAGACCAAATTAGTGTTGAAAAATGCCTAGAAAGACTAATTACAAATAATGATATCGTTAAAGAGGATATTAATTCTGTCTCCATGATTTTTCCTAATCACTTAGTGGCAGCTGAAAAATTAGTTTCTAAAAAAATATTATCATTAGCTTCAAAAGGCGCGAACTATCCAGAAATAGAAATTGAAAAAGCTTTAACATGGTGCCAAGAAAAAATCGGCTATCCGTTAGCTGAGGGTCAGAGAAAAGCGGTTGAACTATCACTTAAAGAAAGAGTAACAATTATAACAGGTGGACCCGGAGTGGGAAAAACGACCATTCTTCGTAGTGCCCTAATGATATTGAAGGCTAAAAAGGTAAATCCTATTTTATGTGCTCCTACGGGAAGAGCGGCCAAAAGAATGGCCGAAAGTACAAATCTAGAGGCCTCAACAATTCACAGATTACTAGAATTTCAGGGCCGATCCGGAAAATTTTCTCATGATGAGAATAATCCTCTGAAAGGCGATTTATTCATCGTTGATGAAGCATCAATGATTGACATACAACTTATGTCTTCATTTCTTCGAGCCCTACCTGAAGACGCCCATTTAATACTTGTGGGAGACGTTGATCAATTACCCTCTGTAGGACCGGGAAGCGTACTCTCGGATATGATCATGTGTGATAAAATACCAGTTGCTAGACTTAACGAGATTTTTAGACAATCCTCCGAAAGCAGAATTATCAGCGCGGCACATGAAATTAACCAAGGAATGATTCCAGAAGAGCTTTCTAAATCCGCAAAAAATGATCCTAAATCTGATTTCTTTTTCCTAAGTTGCGATGAACCAGAAGAGACTTCAGAAATCATTGCTAATCTCGTTAGTAGTAGGATTCCTGAAAAATTAGGTCTAGATCCGATAAATGACATTCAAGTCATTACACCAATGCACAGAGGAAGCTTAGGAACTCAATCTTTAAACAGAAAACTACAGGACTCATTAAACCCAGCAAATGAATCAACGTTTGAAATCGAACGTTTCGGTGCCCGATACAGAGTTGGCGATAAGGTTATCCAAACAAGAAACAATTACGACAAGGAAATATTGAATGGTGACATTGGAAAAATTACCAAAATTTCTACTGACCCTGGAGAAATTGAAATTCAATTCAGCGGAGGTAGGAATGTTTCTTACGAACCAGGTGAACTAGATGAACTTTCTCCAGCATTTGCAATTACTGTTCATAAATCTCAGGGAAGCGAGTTTCCTTGCGTTGTGATACCAGTTAGCACTCAACATTTTTTATTACTGCAAAGAAATCTTTTGTACACTGCAATAACACGAGGGAGTAAAGTAGTCATTTTAGTAGGTCAAAAGAAAGCTGCTGCAATGGCGGTTAAAAATATCGACACCAAAGAACGTTATCGTGGATTATTGGAAAGGTTAAGAAACAATACCTAAAGTTGATGACTTTGAGGCTGAATGACAACATCACCTGTTACCAAATGATCTGGACATTGTACCGCTTCAATAATTGATGAGGCAGCGTAACTCACAGGTATCATTTTATCACGCATAACATTCATGTCTAAGTCATCCCAAAATGGAGAGTCAACACCTCCAAAATAGAAATAGGAAAACTGTATACCCTTAGTTCGATACTCAAGCTCCATAGACTTAAGAAAACCGATAGCACCGAATTTACTGGCACAATAGGCAGAAGCACCGCTCATAGGCGCCTTTCCTAAAATACCAGGTACGTAAATGAAACGACCTCCTCCTGTGGTCGACATTATCTCTCCAATTTCTTTGGCAATTAAAAAAGTTGCACGCATGTTTGTGTTGGTCACTTTCACAAATTCTAGATCAGTCATGTCCTTTATTTTTCTTATAAGCCCTATCCCGGCGCAGTGAATAAAAACATCAATGCCACCTAAAGATGAAACGGCATTGTTCACCAATTCAGAAACAAAAGCTGGTAAAGTGAGATCGCCGGATAGTGAACCCGAAACTCCACAAATCTGATTGAGCTTCTCATCATTTCTACCAGTGACAAATACTGAATGATTGAGGTCGACAAGACGCTTAGCCACTTCATTCCCAATTCCACTGGATGCACCAGTAACTAAAACTTTTTTTGGAGCAGATTCGTTATTATGGTAGGTCATATGACCTTAATAACGAATTTGATCATATTTTAGACTTGAAAATCCATACGCTCATACAATCTCAAGAGGTCCCAATTTCTCTGTCAGAGTCCTGGGAATTTTTCTCGAAACCCGAGAACTTAAACGAAATTACCCCTCCTGATTTGGAATTCCGTATCAAATCTGGGAAACCAGACCCGATGCACGATGGCCAAATTATTACCTACAAAATAAGAGTCGCACCATTGATTTGGAATACGTGGGTAACAGAAATTAAAGGGGTAATCCCTGAAAAACAATTCATCGACGAACAACGTAGTGGCCCCTACAAATTCTGGCATCACCTTCATGAGTTTGAAAAAACTGAAAACGGAACCTTAATTAAAGACAAAGTAAATTATTCACTACCTTTTGGTTTATTCGGC
>JACETS010000058.1 GCA_013911195.1 Verrucomicrobiales bacterium
AAAAAACCTGACCATGACCTTTTAAAAATCATTTCAACTTTCCAATCAATATGCATCAACTGGGATGGATCTTCGTTAGATGATTATCCGGATGCTAAAAATGTCATGAAGGAAGTTCTTCAGGAAAATAGAGAAGAATTGGAAAATTTTTTAAATTCTAATGATGAATATGGTTGGCAGAAAAAAATAAAAACGGCTTCAAATTTTGTTCCAATTATTTACTGACAACCTCTATTGAACCCCAGTAACCGAATTCATTTCTCCAGTCATTAGCCCCGTTTTCGATTACTATTGGAATTTTTTTCCCAGCATAGTCAGAGAGATCTAGATTCAATTCAAGCCATTGGCTCTGGACCGCGGTGTAGCCAACGATTTGATCGTGGATTACTTTTCCATCAGCCTTAACACGAATCTGCCAGTCTCCATGAGCATGGTAACTTGCTTTAACTTTAAGTGATGTCTTTTTGCCTGTTGGCACTTCAAGCTCACGATAAATTTCACAAGGGACAGTCTTGTCTTTTGGGTGAGTTTGGACAGCTATCTCATTACGGAAACTTTTTATTGGTCTTACTCCACCTTCTCCCACGTTTCTTATATTAAAGCCAGGTGCAATTTTTTGAATGTGCTTTTGCCATGAAGGATCTGGACCTGATTTTTTAGCAGATTTTGTTGCGGCCATTCTTCTTGGAACAAGTTCCTGTAAGAGTGGTATTTGACCTGTAACGGCGAGAGTTAAAGCTTTTTCAGAATGGTCTGGAACCATCGGTTCTAGTGCATACCAGAGCATGTTTGGAAGGTTGTGATCTTTGACATCTTTTTTGTGTTTTACAAGTTCCTCGAGTATTGGCCAGCGATCATTGAACTGAATTCTCTGAGCAGCTGATGCCAAGTATAAGCGAACAACAGCTGATGGATCTTCGGTTGCCATTTTTTTGAAGTTCTCTAGAGCCTCATCACTAGGCTTGCGATCTTCACATAATAACTGAATGGTCCAAGCCCTTACATATTCATCTTCGTGGTTTAAAAGTTCTATTTTCCTTTTTTCTGTCAGTAATCCCGTGACGTGTGCAGCCCATAATGCACGTAGTTTCTTGCCTGATGTTTTGGCACTACTGGCTAATTCAAGCAGACTGTTTCCAACGACCTCTTTATCCAAAATTCCTTTAGACGCTCGATGATGAAGAATGACTCTAGCATGTCTAACGTACCAGTCGTTGGAGTGATTTTGCATATCTGCAAGTTCTTTGTCTGAGAGCTTTGATAAGTTGGGGCGCTTTATTTTTTTTGCATTCTTAGGCATGACGCGATATATGCGTCCACTGTCTGGAAAATTAATGGCATTTCCACAGATGTCAGTGTCGTGCCAATCAAGGATATAAACGCCTCCGTCTGGCCCAATCTCTAAACTGAAACCCACCCAAGCAAGATCATTGATAGGTAAAAAGGCCGAATGGTGTTTCCCGATATATCCTGAGCCACTTCTTTCCATATAATCAATAAGAACTTCATGTTGGTGAATATTACACTTAAATAATTGATCTCGATAAGAAGAAGGGAACGTGTCTGCTAGATAAAACCTTGCACCACCATGTGCCGATAGATGGTGATGATCTGCAACCGTTTCAATAGGTTTGTAAACGTATGGATTCTTGTGAGGTTTACTTTGTTTCGTGAAATATCCTCCTTGAACAATATGAAAAAGGTGAGGGATAACACAGCAACTCGCAAAGCCCTGTCCTACATCATTAAAATCAAATCCCCATGGATTGGATAAACCATGACCAAACACCTCAAATTCTTTTTTAACGGGGTGAAATCTCCAAATGCCACCATCTATAAATTTTCTCTGATCTTTTGGCGTTCCTGGTTTGCCAACATAAGACTGAGTAAAAACACCATGGCATCCATACAGCCATCCGTCAGGACCCCAAATAAAACTATTTAAGGTTTCATGTCGGTCCTGAATTCCCCATCCATCTAATAGTATTTGAGGCTCGCCGTCAGGTTTGTCGTCTCCGTCATTATCAGGAATGAATAGTAAGTTTGGAGGAGTTCCCACATAGACACCTCCGAACCCAGTAGCAATACCTGATGAGAACGGAAGTTTGTCGGTAAAAAGTTTTTTAGTATCAAAAACACCATCACTGTCAGTGTCCTCAAGGATTTGGATTTTAGTGCCTTCTCCTTTTTTGTGAGAGCGCCTGTTTACATAATTACCATTTTCCACGGTCCATATTCTGCCTCTGTCATCAAAGCAAAAAGCAATGGGTTCTGCGATGTCAGGTTCTGCCGCGTAAATTGAAACCTCGAAGCCCTTAGGTATAGACATCTTAGCTACGGCCTCTTTGGGCTTTAGAAAAGGAGCGTTACTTGTACGATGTTGACGATGCTGTTTTTTCTTTTGTGCAGGTGCAAAATTGATGAGCAGCGCAACAGATAGCAAATTGATTAAGAGAGTTTTGATTTTCATTTTAAGGTTCCTTGGTTTGTTCTTCTGTTTGCAAATATTTAATTAAAGCGAAAAAATCTTCTTTCTTTAAATAATCTAGAATACCCTCGGGCATCATTGAAATGTCTAATTTTGTTCGTTCCTTAATGTTATTTTTTGAAATAATTTCATTTCCAGAAACTAATTTCAATATCACTTTCTGGTCGTCCTCTTCAGCGATAGTACCCGCTAAAACTCTTTCATCATTTGTTTTGAAGACTACCATCTTATATCCATCAGGTACATCAAAATTTGGATCGATAATATTTAAAAGAATATAATCACGATTAGCTCTATTAGAACCCGTTAGATCTGGTCCGATTTTGCCCCCTTCCCCATACATTTGATGGCAGGTTCCGCAGAGACTTCTAAATAAAACTCTACCCTTCACAGGATCAGCTTTCAAAGCTTCTTGGCTATCAAGTAGTGCTGAAAACTTTTCAATTTGTTTAGTCTTTGTTTCACTCTGAACCTTTAATTCTCCGTATAAATCAGTGAATTCTTTTCCCAAAATTGGCACGAGGGTGCGGGCCGTGTAAGATGGAATTTCTCTGGGCAAAATCACTTTTTCTTTCATCGCAACTAGCAAATTTTTAGCAAGATCTTCTTTAGTTGATAATGTTTCGATTACGGTTTCTTTCGCGCGACTATTGAGACTTTTATATTTTTCGAAAAGCTGATCTGATTGGGCGTTGGGAATTATTCCATACGCTCTGATAGCATCGATCTGCAGACCTTCTTCATCCAGTAACATTGGAAGAATAGACGATAGTTCGGTATTTTTTTGGGCAATGAGTGATTTAAGTGAGTCTCTTCTATCTACTAATTTGGAATCTTGATTTTTTAAGATTTCTAATGCTTTATTTGAGGCATTTTTATCCCCAAATATTTGACCTATTTGTCTCGCCAATGATTGATGTTCAGGAATTTCACTCTTTTCAAGTTCAGCACTTAGCAGTGCCCAACCTTCAGGGGAATCAACGTTAGTTTGCCCCTCAAGGCCTTTCAGCATTCCTTTCAGTAATGCTGTCCTTACCGCTGAGTTTTCAGTATTCAACGCGGTATTTATTAGTATGCGAATAGAGTCGTTGTTTGCGCTTAGGCAACTCAGTAATAGGAGATTGGTGAAGAGTATGATTTTAATTATTTTCATACAATTGTGTTTACTGGCTCCATTCTTTCCACTTTTGATTTACAAGTGGTTTATCATGTTCTCCAGAGTACACGACTAATCGGTGTTTAAAGATTTTATTTTCTCCTTTTTTGATGGTCCAGTCACCTCTACGTGCACTTGCTGGACCAATACCAAATTGACCATCTATTCTCCATAGGTTTGGAAATCCATCATTGGACGGGTGATCATAGATCACTATTCTTCCCATTTTATCTAGGCCCGATATTTCCATCCCTAGATCAACCCAATTAGCACTTTTGCCCTCTCCAATTTGATTCTTATCTCCATTAGAATTGATGGTCTCTGCGCCGATATTTCGTTTCCATGGCATTCTCAAAAAGAGACCGCCATAGTTATATTTTGATACTGTAATTTTTTTATTAGCATAACCCTTCCACTCTAAATCTAAAATAATTTCACCATTATCTGTGATACTCATTACCCATGATTGAGTTTCAGTCATTAATGATTCACCTTCGTTGTTTAGCATTTCATAAATAGTCTCCCATTCCACTTTTTCGTCTGAGCGTTTAACAGTGGTGGCTGATTTTTTTCTCCAATACTTAGTGCTGGGATTATGAAAGTAATCTCGGCTATTTACTCTTGTCAGTCCCCAATATAGACCGGTCTGATGTTTGTGATGGCCTGGACTATACTGTGTAAAAATCCCATTACCACCAGGCCCCATAATTGGATGAAGATAGGGTCTAAATCCGTTTTTTGTATTTTGAGTCACAATAGGGACAGTTACTCCCTCAAGAAAAACCTCTATTTTTTCATCACCCTTTTTGATAGAGAGAGTATTTTTGGCTTCAATTGAAGACGGCGTTGAATAAAGGTAAATCAACAATAAAGGGATAAATGTTATTAATTTTATGGGTCTCATGTTTGAAAAATAACGATTAACTGGTTTTTTAGCGTTGTTCTTAGATATGACGGGTCTGATTTTTTATCAACATCGTTTAAGTTCCATAAAAAATCCCATTTTCTGACAATAATTATTAAAAATTACAGAAAATAAGTTATATATGTCTATTATTGGCAGTTCAATTCTGCCAGTTTATAGTTTATTAATAATATTAGAATGATGATGTTCCCGAAACTTTATTCTTTCCGCTGCGTATTTAGTGTATTTCTTTCAATAATTTTTTTATCTCCTCACATTTTTGCTGAAGATAAAATTACTGAGATTAACGAGACTACAAAAAATCACTGGTCGCATCTTCCCCTGAAGGCCCCACCGGTACCCCCAGTTAAAAATCTTGATTGGGTTAAGAATCCGATAGACGCATTTATTTTATCCAAGCTCTCTGATAGCGGACTAAAGCCAAATCCAGAGGCCAGCAAATCTGAATTGGCCAGAAGAGCTTATCTCAATTTAACAGGTTTAGCGCCTACACCTGAACAGGTTTCGAAATTCGTTGCTGATAATTCACCAGACGCTTGGGAGAAGCTTGTTAATAGTCTTCTTGATAAACCACAGTACGGAGAGAAGTGGGCAAGGCATTGGTTGGATGTGGTCAGGTATGCTGAATCAAATGGTTTCGAAAGGGATTCTAACAAACCACACATCTGGAGATATCGTGATTGGGTTATTGATGCTTATAACAATGATAAACCGTATGATCGATTTATCATGGAACAACTTGCTGGAGATGAATTAGAGGACTCGAACCATGAATCGATGATTGCCACTGGTTTCTTTAGACTAATGCAATGGGATGACGAACCAGTCGATAGGCTGCAAGCTCGTTATGATGTGCTAGATGATATTGTTAGAGTTACTACAGAGGGTTTTCTCGGAATGACACTTGGATGTGCCAGGTGTCACGATTCCAAGGTGGATCCGATTAAACAAAAAGATTATTTCAGCTTCATGGCATTTTTTAACGGTGTTACCAACAACGACAAGGGTCGAGGTGTTGTTGTTGATTTAAATCAGGTGGGTGATCCAAAGAAAAGAGAGGAACAACAAAAAATTCGCCAAGACAGGATAACTGATCTTTCTAACCGAATTGCTGCGATAGAAAAAATAGCCAAAGTGCGTTTTGCCAAAAAGGATTCCAACCAGAAGATACAAAAAGAACAGGACGCTAAATCCTCTAGCGACGAAAGTGTACTTGTAGCGAATTATCGTAAACGCGAACAAAAGTGGTTTTATACTACAGAAAAACCTGCAGATGATTGGTCGGCGGTTGGATTTCGAGCTAAGGAAGCAAAGTGGAAGCTTGGCACTGCTCCGTTTGGAGGTTCCGTACCCAATGAAAACGGAAAAACTGCCTGGGATACGCCGGATATCTGGCTTCAAACAAGCTTTCAGCTAACCTCAATTCCAAAGGCTTTGAGGATGCAGGTTTACCATGACGAAGATGCTGAGATTTATTTAAATGGTCAAGAAATTGCCTCGCTTAAGGGTTTTGTTACTAAATATG
The DNA here is from genome assembly GCA_013911195.1 of Verrucomicrobiales bacterium. GTDB lineage: Bacteria > Verrucomicrobiota > Verrucomicrobiia > Verrucomicrobiales > DEV007 > EC70. Next base: position 6,095 of record JACETS010000058.1, read on the forward strand.
TGGATGTTCCATTGGATAATAAAGCTTTATCGGCACTTCAAACGGGTCGTAACGTTGTTTCAGTTCATGTTAGAAACAAAGGAGGAGGCCAATTCTTTGATCTAAGTTTGGAGGCTACAACTGCTCAGAGCGCTTCTGTTGAAATTGCCAAACTTATTCAAGACCGAGGTACTGAAATTTTTAGCGAAGATCAAATTAACACATATAGAAAATTTGTTAACGATTTGAAAAAGCTTAAGGTTCCACAGGCAAAAGGACCATTGCAAGCGATGGTGGTTAAAGAATTTGGTACGAATGCGGAACAGATGCATGTTCATTATAGGGGAAATGCAAATGTGAAAGGAGATCCTGTAGATCCTGGATTTCCTCCTATACTATCAAATACTAAGCCTCAGATTCCTTCGCCCAAGCAGGGTCAAAAAACAACTGGTCGTAGAACTGTTCTTGCCAAATGGATGACAGACCCCAAAAACCCTCGGACTTCAAGAGTAGCGGTTAACAGAGTATGGCAAAACCATTTTGGTAAAGGCATTTGTGCTAGTAGCAGTGATTTTGGTTATCTCGGAGATGAGCCAACGCACCCTGAACTTCTAGATTGGTTGGCCACAGAATTTGTAAACAAAGGATGGAGCATTAAAGAGCTTCAAAGAATGATAATGTTTTCAAATACCTATAAGATGTCCTCAAGGTCTCAAGAAGAGGGCTTGGCAAAGGATCCGCAAAATAAACTCGTTTGGAGGTTTAATATGAGAAGAATGAGCGCCGAAGAAATTCGGGATAATATTTTATCTGTAACTGGGCAATTGAATCTTAAAATGGGAGGAGAAAGTTTTTTCTCTAAACTAGACGAAGCTGTTTTAGCAACTTCATCAACCAAGGGTGGAAAGTGGGGTAATTCTTCTCCCGAGGAAAGAAATAGAAGAGCCGTTTACATTAAGATTAAGCGGTCCCTAAAAGATCCAATGCTGCAGGGATTTGATTTTGCGGATACCGATGCCCCATGTCCTCAGAGGTTTACGACGACTGTGGCAACTCAGGCTTTGAATTTGCTAAATAGTAACTTCGTCAACGACAAGGCCGCAATTTTTGCAAAAAGATTAGAAGATGAGGTTCAAGGAGATATTACAGAACGCATTAGGCGTGGTTTGGAGATCGTGACATCGAAACCAGCAAATCCTAAATCTCTTAAAATTGCACAAGACATGGTCAAAACTTTAAAAAATGACCATGGCCTTGATGATCAGGCCGCCTTACAAAGATTTTGCCTAGTGGCATTAAACATGAACGAGTTTATATTCGTTGACTAGTAACCCTTTAATTTTGATTAAGAATCATTAACAGATATCAAATATTATGAAATTACCACGTAATACATTCTGCGGACAAACCAATCGACGTGAGTTTATTCACAATATTGGTGGTGGATTTGCCTCAACTGCTCTTACCGGCATGCTTGCCACCGACGGTTTTTTTAACAACGCGAATGCAGTCACAGGAAATCCATTATTTCCCAAACCCCAGATGATGCCTGCAAAAGCAAAATCAGTTATTTTTCTTTTCATGTATGGCGGACCGAGTCATGTGGATACATTTGATCACAAACCTGAACTTTATCCGTTGGACGGCAAGACCATTGATGTCAAAACTTTTGGTCGTGGTGGTAAGAAAAATAAAGGACGTGTGGTTGGACCAAAGTGGTCTTTTAAGCCTTACGGACAATGTGGAAAAATGGTTTCAGAACTCTTTCCACACCTTGGAACGTGTGTGGATGACATGGCATTCATCAACTCAATGACTGCTGATTCACCAATACATGGATCGGCAATGTTGATGATGAATAGTGGATCTCTAATTAGTGGAAAACCATCTCTAGGATCATGGGTCAATTACGGTCTCGGTTCCGTTAATCAAAACATGCCCGGTTATGTTGTGATGTTGGATCAGACAGGCGGCCCTATTTCTGGTGCAAAAAACTGGACCTCCGGATACATGCCAGCTTCCTATCAAGGTACTGTCTTTCGATCAAAGGGTGATCCGATTTTAAACCTTCAGCATTCTAAAGGAATGTCTCGAAAAGAGCAGAGGCAAGTCATTACATCTCTTAATCAGCTAAATTCTGAACACCTTAAAGGTAGAGAAGATAATTCAGATTTAAGCGCTCGAATTGCAAGTTATGAACTTGCTTATAATATGCAATCAACAGCACCTGAAGCTATTGATGTGGATAGTGAACCACAACACGTCAAAGATTTGTACGGTCTTGATGGCTCTCAAACTGATGATTTTGCCAGAAAATGTATTCTTTCAAGACGTTTAGTTGAAAGAGGAACGAGATTCATTCAGATTTATTCTGGTGGAGCTCACAATGATTCAAACTGGGATGCTCATGGAGATCTTAAGAAAAACCACGACTATCATGCAGGTAGAACAGATAAACCAATTGCGGGTTTGTTAAAAGATCTCAAACAGAGAGGTTTACTCGACGAAACATTAGTTGTTTGGGGTGGTGAATTTGGACGCCAGCCTACTGCGGAATACGCTAAGGGCACTGGTCGTGATCATAATAGCTTTGGATTTACGATGTGGATGGCCGGTGGCGGTATCAAAGGTGGAGTCAGTGTCGGAACGACCGATGAATTGGGAAGCAAAGCGGTGGAAAATCCATACCATGTGAAAAACCTCCATGCCACAGTACTTACCCTTATGGGACTCGACCCAAACGATTTGAGCTATTTTTATAATGGTCTAGATCAAAAGCTTGTCGGGGTTGAAGGTGCTGAGCCTATTTATCAAGCTCTTGCCTAGCATAATACCGCTGACGTAGCAGCTAGAGGGTACCGTGACTATTCCAAACCTTGATAGTTTAGGTATTGGAAAACGTAAGCGGTATTTAATAGGGGTTTCAGGAGGCCGTGACTCTATTGCTTTGTTGCATTGGATGAAGTACGAGATTGGCTGCAAAGATCTTATTGTTTGTCACCTAAATCACTCGTTGAGAGGAAGAGAATCTGGGTCGGATTCGCGCTTTGTCAGAAATCTCGCCAAGTCGTATGGCTTTCATTTTGAGTGTGAGAAAAAAGATGTTCTCTTGCTATCTAAAAGAAAGAAGATCTCCATTGAAATGGCAGCAAGAGAGGCCAGGATGAATTTCTTTGGTCGTGCTGCTTTAAAGTGGCGTTGTTCCCGAGTCGTTTTAGCCCATCATGCTGATGATAATGTGGAGACTATACTGATGAATTTATTCAGAGGATCCGGCAGGTTATCAGGTATTAAAGAAAAATCTGTAATTTCAACGGATATGAAAAATATTACTATTCATCGTCCATTTATCCAAATCTTTGGGGATCAAATTGAGCAATATGTTAAAGATCACTCACTAAAATTTAGAAAAGATTCAAGTAACGATAACGATGAATATTTGCGTAATAGAACTCGAAACAAAGTTATTCCTTATCTAAAAAAAATATATCAAAGAGATATCAGAAAAACCATTTTGCGATCATCAAATCTCGCTTCCCTTGAATCTAATTTTATAGACGAATTATTGTCAGGTCCGGAATTTTCGTGGACCCATGAAAGACAATTATCGGTTCCGAAACTTAAAAATACCAAAACTGTATTACGCTCTAGAATAATACTCAATTGGCTTAGAGAACATTCGGTCTCTAATATTGGAAACGCAGAAGTTGATCTTGTTCTTAAACTATTAAATGAAAAAGATCCTGCTAAGATTAATTTACCAAAAGGCAAATATGTTCGTAGAAGAAATAAATTAATTTTTCTTGAGTAGTCATTTTTTGGTTGGCCAATTTAGATGCTTCCGAAGAAACTTAAAAGTCCCTTTTGCATTAATAGTGTGAGGCCCTACGAACCATTCAATTTCCGTTCTATCTCCGATACCAAGTTTTGCAGAATAAAGATTCCGGACTTTAGCATATTCATGGGCTACTTTTTCGTCAGGTGCTACTCCATCAAAATGGCCACGTTCCACCATAAATGGTCTGGGTGCAATTAATGCAGCCATTTCGAAATAGTTAAATGTACTTCCTAAATCCCATTCAAAGATTTCATACTCACCCGTCCATACGTAACTGTATTTTGAAAGGGTAGAGGCATTTTTCCAAACCCACTCGTTAAAGTCTGCTGAACAAATTGATAGGCAGTAATTATTAACAAGAGGTGGAATTCTCATGGCAGATTTACCGCCATATGAAAGTCCATAAAAAGCAATCCGGTTTTTATCGGTAAAATCCAACGACCCTAGCCAATCTGTTATTTGTTGGTGCTGAGGTACCATAATTGAAAAAAGGGTTTTTCCTATTGCATTTGCCTTGAATTGCAGCCCTCTAAATCTGTCCTGAAAAATATAAATGTTTTGAGGTGCAAACGTCACAAAGCCAAGCTTTGCAAGCTCGGTAGAAAATGCCTTGTAGTAATGATATTCTTTTTCCCCTATCGTAGATTGTGGTCGTCCTTCAAGTCCGTGCTGACAGACGACTACTGGCCTCTGTTCTCCATTCTTTATACCTTTTGGGATTGTCAGAATACCGTAAGCAAATAAATCGTTTAATCCGCCGAAAACATCAATTACAACCTCATATGAAGTAAAGAATTCGGTTTCATTTAAGAGTCTAGTTCTTGGATTTGGGTTAGCATACTTATCTTCGAATAAACCAATCACTTCTTCCCCAAAATATTTTCTGTAAGGCTTCATACTTTGTTCAAATTTCTCTAATGAAGAGGTGTCCATTTTTGAAATAAACTGTCTTCTTAATTCTGCACTCTTGGTTAGTAAGCGTTGGTTGTGTCTATCTATTTCGTCGAAAGCTCTTTGTTGAAGATCATCTAATTGCTCAACTGGAAGCGTTCTAGGTTCATGGGCCTTAACCTGGCGATCTAGATAATCATTAATATTTCCCTCCGACAACCCAGCTCTTTTTATTTCATATTTTACACTTTCTGATTTAAAGCTTGGTAATTTCCCTGGCTTCCCTCCTGTTCCTTTAGGAGTTTCAATCTTAAGATATTTAGAGGGGTCAATGATTAGCTTGCGTGGTAGAATTAAGCGTGCAATTTCTGCATCACCAAAATGATTTAGTAATCCAAAAACATTCCTATATGCCGGCTCATCCCAAACGCGTTCTCTTGGCCCAAAGTGCCCAATGATCCAAGCCTTTTTTATTCGTTCATCGATTGCAGATGCATACATCGAAATTAGTCCTCCTTCTCCATTACCGGCTACTCCTATGGAAAGATTATCACTATCTAAAGCATCGATAATGGCCAATACCTTCTGAACTTCATAACCTATAATGTGCCTTCCAAGTTCAAATGCTGAACGATATAAAAATTCTCGATTGGTAATCTTGTTATGACGAGTTTTGCGATCAATCAAGATTGGAACGAATACTCTGTGGCCATTTGCCGCAAGGATTTGTGGGTTTTTTGTGGTGGCTAGACTCTCTGGATCAGAAATGAATATGGTTGTTTCTGTAAAATTTTTTGGTTGAATAAGAAAACCCTCAGCCGAAACCCCCTCAAATACTTGTACTTTAAATAATCGAATTGAGTACTCAGATTTATTATTCTCAATGTCACTTAGATATAACTCAGGCTTTTGTATTCTTTTATCTCGAATGCCTATGATAGTTTTTAATTTTTCCCTGTCTGGTATTTCTGAAGATGAATTTCTTTTTTTTACTGCTTGTTCTATCTGTTTGAGAAGAAATTGATCGCAATTATCAATAAGTCTTGAAGCAATATCACCATTCCATAACAGAGGATCAGTGCCAGGCAGTTCTTTAGGAGCACTAACTGAATGATTATTGGTGGCCGTTAATGTTATTAGAACTAATAGAATTACATTAGAGCATTTAGATAAAGGAGATTTCAAACTCATCCCACGATTTTAAATCACATCATATCTTGGTGAAAAGCATATACCGCATTAGTTTAAATCTGATCCCATGATTTGTTAGTCAGTATATTTTTCGAGCGGCTTAACAATATTCGATTCAAGAGCCCAGACCTTACTGAAAACTTCATCGGATAGGGCTTCTTGTTCATCATAACCTTTATAAATCATTTCTAGTTTTGCATCTATGTTATCAATATGATGCAGTACTATAGCTTCAGGAGTTTTTGGTAAAACTGGTGAACCGTATTCAATTTTCCCGTGATGAGATAGTATAAGATGAATGAGATGAATTCTTACTTTCTCGGAAGGAGGATCAATAAGTTTCCAATCATCAATATCCTTAATGTCAAATTCACGCCAAAGCGTATTTATAATTTCAGCACCAATAGAAATATGGCCCATGAGTTCAGCTCTAAAATCATATGGCATATTAAAACCATCAGGCGGAAATGAGTTTTCCCACATTTTTCCAATATCGTGGAAGAGAACGCCTGAAACCAACAAATCTTTATTTAGATTTGTGTAAGCATCGGCCATAGCTACTGCGCTTCGCATCATTTGCGCTACATGCTCTAATAGTCCGCCTCTTCTGGCGTGGTGTAAATTTCTCGCGCCAGCTGATCGTTTAAAGCGGTCACCAAATCTATTTAGGAAAATTAGACATAGTTTTCGTAATCTTGGATCTCTTAGGGAATTGCAAGTGCTCTCAATGTAATTGTAGTCTTTGCTTAATTTTTCTCTAGTGGATTCATCTCCCGCCAAGGTCTCTTCGATTTCTTTTGTATCTAATAATTCTATAACCCAATCCTTAGCATCAATGCCAAATTCATTGGCCGACCAATGACCTTGAACATTAACCCATTCATTACTTTTCATTGACTCAGCTTGATTAAAGGCATTAGAGTTTTGCCAAGCTTTTATCTTTATTGAGCCACTAGAGTCTGCAATTTCGAGCTCATAATAGGGATTACCACTTTTGGTTAGTTTTTGATTAATGGTTGTGATCTGACCATTGACTGAATATTTACCTGGATTAGCAGGGCAAGTTTCCTTGATCTCTGATATTGTAAGTTTTTCCATTTTCCAATAGTAGGATTTATAAAATAAGCATAATGAACTTATTTTCGGTCGACAATAGTTAATAAAGGTTTAATATTTATATAAGCGAATGAAAGATTCGTTCTAATTCTCCGTTTATATAAATATGGGTATTCAATGGATTCAGGTTTTAATTTGTTTAGCTGGGCTTTCAATCC